>JBOGVI010000199.1:0-2788 GCA_050692695.1 Actinomycetota bacterium | reverse complement strand
CACCGAGACGTTGGAGAACGAAGCCGTCCGCATCTTCAGCCGGTACGGGTACTTCGTGCCGTCCCCCACCAGGTAGTAGCCCATCAGCCCCAACGGGTTCTCGGTCCGAACGTAGATCTCGCCCTGCAAGTTCATCTTCTTGGGGAGCTTCGGCGCGATGTGGTCACCGGCGGGAAGCTTCTCCATGCACTGCTCGATGATCTTGCACGACTCCCACATCCGCTGGACCAGGACCCACAGCCGGTCGTAGCAGTCGCCGGTGGACCCGATCGGGACGTCGAACTCGACCTCCGCGTACTTCTCGTACGGTTCGTCCTTACGGGGATCCATGGGCACGCCGGAGCCCTGGAGCACGGGGCCCGAACAGCCGTAGCCGATGGCCGTCTCCTGCGGCAGGATCCCAACACCCTTCGTGCGCGCGAAGATGATCTCGTTCCCCATGATCAAGGTCTCGAAGTCCTTCAGCTTCTTCCGCACCCACTTCAGGACCTCGGCCGACTCCTTGTGGAACCCACGCGGCAGGTCGTCCTTCAGCCCGCCCACGCGCGCGTACGAGTGGTGCATCCGCGCGCCGGTGGCCGACTCCATGAGGTTCTGGATCATCTCCCGCTCGCGAAACGCGTAGAACATCGGCGTCATCGCTCCGAGCTCGAGGGGGAACGAGCCGGTGAACATGAGGTGGTTGAGGATCCGGTTCCACTCCGCCATCATCGTGCGGATCCACTGGGCCCGGTCCGGCACCTCGATCTTGGCCAGACGCTCCACGGCGATGACCCAGCCGAGCTCGTTGTTGAACGCGGACAGCCAGTCGTGACGGTTCATCAGGACCAGCACCTGACGGGCGTCGCGATGCTCCGAGAGCTTCTCGGCCGCCCGGTGCATGTAGCCGATCACGGGCTCGGCCCGGACGATCCGCTCCCCGTCGAGCTCGAGGATGATCCGGAGCACCCCGTGGGTGGACGGGTGCTGAGGCCCGATGTTGAGGAGCATCTCCTCGGTGTGAAGGCCTGCGGGCGTGGCGACCTCCACGTCGATGCCGCCGCCGCGCACCATCCAGTGCTCGGCGACGGTGGAGAAGGTGGCTCGCTCCTCGGTGTCCACGGACCCTATCCTCCCACTCGGCAGACCGAGCCGCCCACGCGGCGGAGGGACGGCCGGCGGACCAGCGGTTAGGCTCGGGTCGATGCCGGGCAGGCTGGAGAGCCTTCGCAGGAAGATCCCGTCGGTCGACGCGCTGCTCCGCTCGGACCCTGGCCGGCGCGCGGCCGCCACGTTCGGCCGCGCCTTGGTGAAGCGAACGCTGAACCTGACCCTCGACGCGGTTCGGGCCGAGGCGGAGAAGGGGGTGGAGCCGCCGGAGGAGGACGCCATCCTGGCTCGGGCGGTGGGCGTGGCGTCGTTCGCGGCGACCGGGCTGCACCCGGTGATCAACGCCACCGGCGTGGTCCTGCACACCGGGCTTGGCCGGGCCCCGCTGCCGGAGCGCGCGGCGAAGGCAGCCTTCCGGGCCGCACTGACCTACAGCGACCTCGAGATCGAGCGCCGGACCGGCAAGCGGGGTCGTCGCTCGTCGCGAGCCGAGCTCATCCTCACCGCCGTCACCGGGGCCGAGGACGCCCTCGTCGTGAACAATGGGGCGGCCGGGCTGCTGCTTGCGCTGGCCGCGCTGGCCCGAGGAAGAGACGTCCTGGTCTCCCGGGGCGAGCTGATCGAGATCGGCGGCGAGTTTCGGATTCCCGACATCATGAGCGCCTCCGGCGCGAAGCTCGTCGAGGTCGGCACCACGAACCGGACCAAGCTCTCCGACTATCGAAACGCCCTCACGCCGAAGACCGCGATGGTGCTGAAGGTGCATCCCAGCAACTACCGGGTGGTGGGGTTCACCGCCGCGCCGTCGGCGAGCGAAGTGGCGGGCGTGGCCCGCAAGGCCGGCGTGCCGTTCCTGTACGACCTGGGGTCGGGGCTGCTCGACCGATTCCCCGGCGTCCCCGACGACGAACCGGCCGCCACCGAGGCGTTGGAGCAGGGCGCCGACCTGGTGGTGTTCTCGGGAGACAAGCTGCTGGGAGGGCCCCAAGCCGGCATCGTCCTCGGACGGGCGGCGCTTGTGGAACGGTTGCGCCGCAATGCCATCGCCCGGGCCGTTCGCGTGGACAAGATGCAGGTCGCCGCCCTGGGATCCGTGCTCGCCGCGTATGCCAAGCGTGCTCACACCGACCTGCCCGTGTGGCGAATGTTGAGGGAGCCCGCCGACGGCGTGAGGCATCGCGCCGAGCGCCTGGCCGAGGCCCTCGACGGCGAGCTGGAGGGAGCGCGGGTCCGCCAGTCCGAGGCGACCGTCGGTGGCGGGTCGCTGCCCGGGTACGAGATCCCCTCCTGGGCCGTTGAGGTGCGGGTTCCCGACCCTCCGGCCATGGCGGCGCGGCTTCGCACCGGCAGCCCTCCGGTGTTCTGCCGGGTGGATGAGAAGACGGTCGTGCTCGACGTACGGACCGTGACCGAGAAAGAGCTTCCCGACCTCACCCGGGCGATCCAGTACGCGCTCGAGGGCGACGATGTCGACGATGAGTGAGACTGCGGCCCGCGCCGAAGCTCCCGCCGACGCGCTCCTTCACGTCGTCGCCACCGCCGGCCACGTGGACCACGGCAAGTCCTCGCTCATCGTCCGCCTCACCGGCATCGACCCCGACCGGTGGGAGGAAGAGAAGCGCCGGGGTCTGACCATCGACCTCGGGTTCGCGTGGCGCACGCTGCCGTCGGGCCGCGAGATCGGGTTCGTGGACGTCCC
>JBOGVI010000198.1:0-2913 GCA_050692695.1 Actinomycetota bacterium | reverse complement strand
GGACCCGCCGGCGAGGAGGCCGTGAAGCGCCTCCGGGAGGCGGCGCGACCTCTCGCCGGGGCCACCGTGCTCCACGTGAACAGCACGGCCTTCGGCGGCGGGGTCGCGGAGCTGCTCCAGTCCCAGCTCCCGCTGCTGAACGACCTCGGTATCGAGACCACCTGGGCGCTGATCCAGGGCTCGGACGATTACTTCGCCATCACGAAGGATGTCCACAACGGCCTCCAGGGCGCGGAGGTTCCCTGGACCGAGGAGATGCACGAGATGTACTGGCAGCGGATCCGGGCCAACGCGCAGGAGTTGACCGACGCCTTCGACTTCGTGTTCATCCACGACCCTCAGCCCGCGGCCCTGCTCCACGTGCTGGACGAAGAGGGCCGGCGATCCGGGAAGTGGATCTGGCGTTGCCACGTCGATCTGTCAGCGCCGTATCGCCCGGTATGGGACTTCTTCGAGCCCCTGGTGAATCGGTACGACGCCGCCGTGTTCACCATGGAGGCGTTCGCGCAGCCCGGAGTGACCGGGCCGAGGCTCGCGTTCATCCCTCCGTCCATCGACCCGCTGTCGACGAAGAACATCGAAGTGAGCGATGAGACGGCGCACGAAGTCCTGCGCACCTACGGGTTGGACCCGGAGCGGCCCCTCGTCACGCAGGTGTCGCGGTTCGACCCGTGGAAGGACCCCATCGGGGTGATCGACGCGTTCCGGATGGCCCGCAAAGAGGTCCCAGACCTCCAACTCATCATGGCGGGGTCCCTGGCCCACGACGACCCCGAGGGCATGCGGTTCCTGGATCTCACGGAGGAGCACCGCGGCGGAGACCCCGACATCCACCTCCTCACGGACCTCCAACAGGTCGGGAGCCTCGAGGTCAACGCGTTCCAGCGGGCCTCCATGGTGGTCGTGCAGAAGTCGATCCGAGAGGGGTTCGGACTCGTCGTGGCCGAGGGGATGTGGAAGGAGAAGCCGGTGGTCGGCGGCGACGTGGGCGGCATCCGGCTGCAGATCGAGGACGGCGAGACCGGCTACCTGGTCGACTCGGTGTGGCGCTGCGCCGAACGGATCGTGGAGCTGGTCAACGACGGCGAACTCCGGAGCCGGATGGGCCGGGCGGCGAAGGGGCGGGTCCGCGAGCGGTTCCTCACCGTCCGCGAGCTCGAGGACTACCTCCGCCTGATGTCCGGTTTGGCATGAGCGCGGAGGCCCCGCTCATCGTGGCCTCGAACCGGGGGCCGGTAACCTTCGAGCGCGACGAGGAGGGCGGGCTGGCCCCCCGCCGCGGGTCAGGAGGGCTGGTCACGGCCCTCATCGGGGCGCTCCAGGCAAGCCGGGGCCTGTGGGTGGCCGCGGCCATGTCCGACGGCGACCGGGAGCTCGCGTCGAGCTCGGGCGGCGGCGGGATCGACATGGAGGCGTACGGGGCCACGTACCGGCTTCGGTACCTCGACATCCCGCCCGACACCTACGACGCTTACTACAACCGCATCTCCAACGGCATCCTGTGGTTCGTCCACCACTACCTGTGGGACACGGTGCGGTCGCCCTCCTTCGGAGAGGACATCGGCCGGGCCTGGGCCGAGTACGTCCAGGTGAACCGGTTGTTCGCGGAGGCCCTGGCGGAGGAAGGGGATCGCCACCCCTCGCCGCCGGCGTACTTGGTGCAGGACTACCACCTGTCGCTCGTACCGCGGTTCCTGCGGGAGCTTCGCCCGGAAGCCCTGATCGCGCACTTCTCGCACACCTCTATCGCCGGCGCGACGTACCTGCGAACGCTTCCCGGGACGATCCGGGAGGGGATCCTTCGGGGGATGCTCGGCGCCGACGTCCTGGGGTTCCACTCGCAGATGTGGGCGGACAGCTTCCTCGCGTCCGCCCGATTGCTCTCCGGGGTCCGCGCGGACCTGGCCCGCTCCCGGATCGTGACCGAGGGTCGGGAGGTCCTGGTCCGGATCCATCCCATCTCGGTGGACGCCCGGCCCATGCGAGAGACCGCGGCCACGCCGGAGGTGCGCGAGCTCCGGCGTCGCCTGAACCGGTGGCGGGGCAACACCCGGCTGATCCTTCGGGTGGACCGCCTGGAGCTCACGAAGAACATCGCGCGGGGGTTC
The DNA here is from genome assembly GCA_050692695.1 of Actinomycetota bacterium. Lineage (GTDB taxonomy): Bacteria > Actinomycetota > UBA4738 > UBA4738 > HRBIN12 > AC-69. Next base: position 805 of record JBOGVI010000198.1, on the reverse strand, counting down.
AAGGCGTACGAGCTGTTCCTGCGCCGCCACCCGAGCTGGCGGGGCAGGGTTCGATTCCTCGCGCTCCTTTCGCCCTCGCGGATGGACCTTCCCGAGTATCGGACCTACACCGAGGAGTGCCTGGCCGAGGCGGACCGGGTGAACCGGGAGCTCGGCGATGAGCAGTGGCAGCCGATCGAGATCCGCGTCAAGGACGACTATGCGGGCGCCCTCGCCGCTTACGGCCTGTACGACGTGTTGTTCGTGAACCCCGTCTACGACGGGATGAACCTGGTGGCCATGGAGGGGCCGCTCCTCAACCGGCGCCACGGGGTCCTGGTGCTGTCCAGGAACGCCGGCGCCTACTGGCGGCTGGGCCGGTACGCGCTGGCGGTGAACCCGTTCGACCTCGGGGAGATGGCCGACGCGCTGGCCCAGGCCCTGGAGATGCCTGCGGACGAGCGGGCGAGGCGCGCCCGGGGCCTGTCGCGACTGGTCCTGTCCAATCCGCCCGAGCGGTGGGTCCGCGGACAGCTCGAGGACCTGGAGCGGATGCGTCTGCGGCGGGCGGGCGTTCAGGCCAGCTGACGGAGCAGCGCGACCAGTCCCTCCGGCCCCTCCACCACGACGTCGGCCGAGTCCACGAGCCCCGGGGGGGTCTCGTCCCCCCGGACGGCCACCTTCACCGCGAGCAGCCCCTTCGACCGCAGCCGGTCCAAGGCGGCGAACGCGTCGAGGTCGGCCTCGTCGTCCCCGGCGAACAGGGCAGCCCGAAGCGCGTGCTCGCCCACCAGGCGCTCCACCGCACCCCCCTTTCGAGGACGTC
>JBOGVI010000197.1:0-2729 GCA_050692695.1 Actinomycetota bacterium | reverse complement strand
GTGCGAGACCTTCGCGGTGATCGGCTACCCAAGCGAGGTCTCGCCGGGGTGGCTGTCGCCGCTGTTCGCGTACCCGGGCCCCGTCGACGTGGCGCTGCACGTCGAGCCGATCCGAAACGACGAGGCCGCCCGACATCTCCGCCGGCAGCTCGCCAGGTTCGAGTCCACCCGCCGCATCGAGGCGAAGAGGGATCGGCTCGAGGATCCCGAGATGGAGATGGCCGCCCACGATGCGGCCGAGCTCTCCCGGTCGCTCGCCCGCGGAGACGGCAGGCTCTTCCGGGTCGGCCTGTACGTGACGGTCCGGGCGGGGAGCGAAGACGCCCTCGACCGCGAGGCTCACCGGGTGCGCTCGCTCTGCGCCTCGCTGCTGCTCGACACCCGTCCGGTAACCTTTCGAGCCCTCCAGGGCTGGATCACCACGCTGCCGCTCGGGATCGAAGCTCTGGGCCTGCGGCGCACGTTCGACACCAAGGCCCTGGCGGCGGCCTTCCCGTTCGCAAGCGCCGAGCTCGAGTCCTCCGGCGGCATCTTCCTCGGCAGAAACGCCACGACGGGCGGCCTGGTGTTCGTCGACCGCTTCGCGCAGGAGAACCACAACCAGGTGATCCTGGCGCGCTCGGGCGCGGGCAAGAGCTACATCGCCAAGCTCCAGATCCTGCGCTCGCTCTACGCCGGCGCCGAGGTGCTCGTGATCGACCCGGAAGACGAGTACCGGAGGCTCGCGGAGACGGTCGGCGGAGTCGTCGTCGGCCTCGGAGAGGCCGGGCGGCGGCTGAACCCGCTGGACCTCGCCGAGGCGGGGACGCCGGAGGCGCTCACCGAGCAGGCTCTCTTCGTCCACACGCTGGTCTCGACCCTGCGCGGCGAGCTCTCCGCCGAGGAGCGGTCGCAGCTCGACCGCGCGATCCTCGCCGCGTACGAGCGGGCGGGCATCGGCGCTGATCCACGGACCCACGCCCGTCCGGCACCGGTGCTCGCGGACGTGCTCACGGGCCTCCGCCGGGACGGGAAGGGGTCGTCGCTCGCCAACCGGCTGGAGCCGTACGTCACCGGCTCGCACCGGAGCTTGTTCGACGGGCCCGCCACCGTCCGGGCCGAGGGGCACCTCGTCGTCCTCTCGCTCCGGAGCCTGTCCGAGGAGCTGAAGACCGCGGGCACGCTGCTGGCGCTCGACGCCGTGTGGCGACGAGTGAGCCGGGGGGAGCGCCGGCCACGGATCGTGGTGGTCGACGAGGCGTGGTGGCTGCTCGGCACCGGCGGAGACGCCGGGGCCCGATTCCTGCAGCGCCTGGCCAAATCGGCTCGCAAGCACTGGTGCGGGCTGACCACGATCACCCAGGACGTCGCCGACGTGCTGTCGACCGATCTCGGCCAGGCCGTGGTGACCAACGCCGCCCAGCAGGTCCTGCTCGGCCAGTCCCCTCAGGCGATGGACGCGCTCACGCGGGCCTTCAACTTGTCCGCGGGCGAGCAGAGCTACCTCCTCACCTGTGACCGGGGCCAGGGGATCCTCGCGGTCGGCACGGAGCGGGCCGCGCTGCAGGTGGTGGCCTCCGAGGCCGAGCATCGCCTGGCCACCAGCTCCCCGGAGTTCCTCGCAGCTCTGGAGGCCGAGGAGCGGAACTCAGGGAAGGAGCACGCGTGAGGCTACGCTACGAACCCCTGAGTTCGCCAACTGCAGCGGATCTTGTTGCGGGCTGCGAGTCAGCATCGTCACGCGAGCGTGTTCGTTGTGTCCGTGTCGCCGTCGCGGGAGAGCTTGTCGACGGTTGCGGTGTACCGGTAGGCGCCGGCGACCGAGAAGCCGAACAGGTCGCAGACGCGGCGGATGTCCCCGCGGGTGGCGTGAGCCTCATCGAGGATGCGGTCCTGGCGGATCGCCTGCGCGGACATCCCGAGCCGCTTGCGGATCCACCACGGGGTCGGGGGTCGTGTCCCAAGCGCGTTGCGGCCGTGGACGAACAGGTGCGAGTTGGCCGTGTTCGGCCAGCGCGCCGCCCGGTGAGTCAGGTAGGCGTCGAGGCGTGCGCGCACGGGATCGGCGAGCAGGATGACCTGCTCCCCGATGTGCAGGCGTCCGTCGTGCACGTCGGTGAGCTTGAGCTCGCAGAGCTGCCAGACGCGGACGGCGTGGAAGGCGAGCAGCGCCGCGAGGGCGGCCCGCGTCGGGTCCTCCGAGTCCAGGGCCTGGCGCAGTGCGGTGAGATCGACCGCCACTGGCGCCGGTCGGTCGGGTTTGGGGACGCTCATCCTCGCGGTGGGGTTGACGAAGACGAGCTGGCGGGCCTTGAGCACCCGGAAGATCGATCGCAGCCCCTGAAGCATCGTCGAGCGCGCACCGCCGGAGGCCGGAAGGACGGCCCGCACGTCCTCGCGGGAGATCTCCCTGAGCGACGCGTGGTTCCTGCCCCAAACGCGCAGGGCGGGCAGGGCGAAGCGGAGCTGGTTCTTGATGGTCTGGTCGGATCGCGGGCGAAAGCGGGGCGGGGTGGGACTTCCGCCTCGTCCGACCTCGAACCAGACGCCGAGCTCGCGTCGCATCTCCTCGGGGAGCTCCGCGGTCTGCGCCTCGAACCACCGCACGATCGCGGGCACCCGGTCCTCCTCGAGCATCCCCGCCTCGGCGAGCAGATCGGCTACGCCCCGGGCGGAGACCTTGATCTGCGACAGTGCCATGACGTCGCTCTCGCGGATCGGAGCGCCCGGGGTGTGCTGCACGCCGAGCA
>JBOGVI010000196.1:0-1845 GCA_050692695.1 Actinomycetota bacterium | reverse complement strand
CCCTCCGTCCGCGAAGGCGGGGCGGCGGAGCCACCATACCGAGACGGCCGCGGCCACCAGGAGCGCGCTGACCGCCTGGGGGACGATGACCCCGGCGACCACGGGCGGGTCTCCCCGGAAGAACTCGACGCCGAACCGCGCGATCCCGTAGGCGACCGCGTACGTCAGGACGACCGCGCCGTCCCGCGGTGCCCGCCGGGCCACCGTCCAGACGATCAGGAACACCAGCCCGTAGGCGAGCAGCTCGTAGACCTGGATCGGGTGGAGGGCCACGCCGACGGGACCCATGACCCACGGATCCGTGAACGTGATGGCCCAGGGCAGCGTCGTGGGCCGCCCATAGGTGTCCCCGTTCAGGAGACAGGCGATCTGCCCGACGGTCTGTCCGAGGATGAGGCCCGGCGCGACAATGTCGGCAAACTTCCAGAACGAAAGGGCCCGCCGTCGGACATACCAGGCAGCGGCAAGGAGCCCGCCCAGGAGTCCCCCGTGGACCGAGAGGCCTCCGTGCCAGACGGCGAGGATCTCGAGCGGCTGGGCCAGGTATCGACCCGGTTCGTTGAAGAGGAGGTAGTAGAGCCGCGCCCCGACCAGGCCGGCGAGGACCATCCCGAGGGTCCCGTCCGTGACCACGGCGGGATCGAGCCCCCTGCGCCGCGCCTCGCGGGCCGCGAACCAGATGCCCGCCAGGATCGACACGGCCACGAACACACCGTACGACCGCAGCTGGTAGAACCCCAGATCGAGCAGCACGGGATACATGGTCCTGTTACTGCTTGACCAGGAAGTGCGCCCGGCGGGTGGGCGCCCAGCACGCCTCGGTCCGCTCCGTGCAGAGCGGGCGCTCCTCGCCGTAGCGGATGCCAGTGATCCGCGACGCGTCGACCCCGAGCGACACCAGGTAGTCCCGCGTCGCCTGCGCCAGGTTGGACTCGTTGGTCCCCCGCTCGTCCGCGTGGCCTTCGATCAGGAGGAGCACGCTCCGGCTGGCCTGGAGCCACTCAGCGTTCTCCTTGAGGATCGCCGCATCCTGCGGTCGGATCTCGTATCGGTCGAAGAGCGACACGAGAAAGGCCGAGTTCATCAGGGAGAACCCCGCCCACAGCCCGAGCCCGAGCAGGGCGGCGAAGCGGCCGACGATCCCAAGCCAGCCTTCCGAAGCGACGGGATTGTTCTCGATCCGTTCGTTGCCGTGGGACGCCGTCGCGATGCCGAAGGTGTAGGTGCCCTGGCGGGTGTGGCCGTCGCGGGTGGAGACGGTGATCCAGCCCACCGTATATTGGCCGGGGTTCAGAAGGTCGAGCTTGCGCTGCATCGCCCGAGGGTCGCCTTCGACCGGAAGGGTCGGCCCGACGGTGACCTCGCGCCCGGTCCGGTCGACCACCTCGATCTGGCTCAGGCGGGTGTGTTCAGCGGCTCGCTGAACCGCAGGACCACTGCGCCGGGGGCCTGGGGAAGGCCGATCCCGGGCGAAGGGGTCGACGCGACGAGCCCGGCGTGGGCGCCCGCCGGCGCCGGAAGCATGAGGCGGAGCGGTCGTGCCATGCCGCGCGCCGCTGTCGTCAGCTACCCGGAGGCGTCATGGGTCGGCGCCCTCTCACCGGACGTGGTCCAGGACGATCTGGACCTCCGACTGGCCCACTCGGACGGGCGCCTTGGCCACGCCCTCGAGGTCCCCGGGGACCGCCGGCCCAGGGCTGCCGTCCCGCTTGAGGCGGGCGATGAGCCTCACTTCCCCTTCGAGAGACGTCCCGCGCAGCATCACGTCCTCGGGCCCGAGCCGGAAGGGCACGGGAAAGACAGGATCGGTCACCCGCTTGACGGCCAGCGGAGGGCCGGCGCCTT
>JBOGVI010000195.1:0-1865 GCA_050692695.1 Actinomycetota bacterium | reverse complement strand
GTCTCGGCGGGGTCGCTCCGCGTCGACGGACAGGTGAAGGGACAGATCAACGCCGACGGCGACGTGATGCTCGCGCCGCAGAGCCAGGTCGAGGCGGACATCAGGGCCCAGAACGTCTCGGTGGCCGGGCGGTTCAAGGGGAGCATCGTGGTGAAAGGCCGCACGGAGTTGAACCGCGGTGGGAGGGTCGACGGAACGATCACGTCGAAGGCGCTCGTCGTCGAAGAGGGCGCCGTCTTCCAGGGGCAAAGCATCATGGAGCAGCAGCCGCCCACCCAGGCCCAGGCCGCGCCGGCCCCACCGGCCGCCAGGGCGGAGGCCAAGCCTGCGCAGGAGGCGAAGGTCTAGCCGCGTGCTGGACATCAAGACCATCCGCGAGAACCCCGACCTTTTTCGGATCGGTCTGGCTCGCCGGGGGATGGGCGAGGCCGTGGACGAGCTGCTCCAACTCGATGAGCGCCGCCGAGAGCTGACCGCGAAGGTGGAGGAGCTGCGGGCCGAGCAGAATCGGGCGTCCAAGGCGATCGGGAAGGCGCAGGGCGACGAGCGCGCGAGGCTGATCGAAGAGGTCTCGAAGGTGTCCGCCCAGATCGAGGGCTTGGAACCGCAGCTCGAGGAGGCGGAGACGCTCCTCCAGGACGCCCTGGCTCGGGTTCCCAACCTGCCGGACGCGTCCTGCCCAGACGGGTTCACCGACGAGGACGCCATTGAGGTCCGCCGCCGGGGCGAACCGCCTCGGTTCTCCTTCGAGCCCCGAGACCACGCCGCCCTGGGGGAGGCGCTCGGCATGCTCGACACGAAGCGCGGGGCGCGGACGAGCGGTTCGCGGTTCGTCTATCTCCTCGGCGACATCGTCCACGTGCAGTTCGCGCTGGCCCGGCACGCCCTCGACACCCTTGCCGCGAAGGGGTTCACGCCGGTCATCCCGCCGGTCCTCGTACGGGAGGAGGCGATGTACGGGACCGGGTTCCTCCCCACCGACGCCGTGAACATCTACGTGACGCGTGAGGACGACCTGTATCTGGTCGGCACGTCCGAGGTCTCGCTCGCCGCGTTCCGGATGGGCGAGATCGTGGACGAGGCGGAGCTCCCCATCCGATACGCCGGCTACTCCACGTGCTTCCGCCGCGAGGCCGGCTCCTACGGGAAAGACCTCGGCGGCATGTTCCGGGTCCACCAGTTCGACAAGGTCGAGATGTTCAGCTTCACAAGGCCCGAGGACTCCTGGGACGAGCACGAGTTCATGGTGGGGATCGAGGAGGAGATCGTGGGGAACCTCGACCTTCCGTACCGGGTGGTGAACATCGCGGCCGGCGACCTGGGCGGCGCCGCTGCAAAGAAGTACGACATCGAGGTGTGGCTGCCCGGCCAGGGCAGGTATCGCGAGCTCACCTCGTGCTCGAACTGCACCGACTACCAGGCCAGGCGACTCCAGACGCGGGTCCGCCGGAAGGATGGCGACATCGAGGTCCTGCACACGCTGAACGGGACCGCGACCGCCATCGGTCGCACGTTGATCGCGATCCTCGAGAACAACCAGCGCGAGGACGGATCCGTGGACGTTCCCAAGGCCCTGCACCCGTACCTGGCGGAGTCGGTCCGGGTCCTCACGCCGAAGACGGCGTAGGGGTCGGTCGCCCCCGGAGCCGGCCCGGAGCCGCTCCAGACGTCTCGATACCGGCCTCCAGCTCACGCAGGTCCGCCTCGGCCTCCGTGCGGTCAGGCGGCAAACCGCCGGGCTTCTTTGTCGAAGGGAGAGCGCGGGGCTACCCTCCGGGCGGGAGGGTGGCCGAGCGGACGAAGGCGACGGTCTTGAAAACCGTAAGTCCCGCAAGGGGCTCCCGGGTTCGAATCCCGGCCCTCCC
>JBOGVI010000194.1:0-4936 GCA_050692695.1 Actinomycetota bacterium | reverse complement strand
GGCCGGGACCACGACCAGGGTGGCGAGGAGCACCACCGACAGGACCACCAGGGCCACCGACCCCCACAGGAGCGCACGGGAGGTGACGAGCGGCCGGACCCCGGAGGCGATCCGGTAGGCGTCCAAGGCGGATGTCACCCACAGCACGACGATCGCGACCAGGAACACGATGAGCAGCGGGATGGTGGGCCCCAGCCCGCTCGACCCGGTCCTGGATAGGAACATCAGGACCACCGTCCCCACCGTCCAAAGCGAGATGGCCATCCACACGATCGCGTCGAGTGCCCGCCCGCACTTCCAGTGCCCCAGGCCCGGGAGGGCCAGGGACCAGACCGCCGCCCCCCGGGGGGACACCCGGGGTCCGGGTTCGGCGTCCTGGAACAACCGAGCGAACGACGTGCCGCACACAGCGCACCGGTTCAGCTCGATGGGGTTCCGGTTGCCGCACACCGGACAGGGCCAGGCCGGCTCGGCCTCCGACGCCGGGACGGGGGCGGCGCTCGCCGGCTCGGGGGTTTTGGCGCCGGCCTCCTCCTCCGTCGCCGGACCAACCCTTCCTTCGGTGGCCGCGGCGACCGGCGCGTGATGAACGGGTTCGGCCGCAGGGGCTCGCAGCGACGCGTAGCACTGGCCGCACCACTCCGCGTCGGCGGAGACCAGGGCACCGCAGGTGGGACACCGCCTCTCGCTCATGACATGAGACTACTTCGGCGTTCGCGGCGGTTCGGTGAAGCGGGCGCGTTTGCCCGGAGGCTACGCGGTCGCCTCCCGCAGCCACCCCGCGAGCTGGGCCGCGGCCCGGGGCCACGTGTAGAACCGCTCCACCCGTTCGCGACCGGCCTTCCCCATCCGCTCGGCCAGGGCCGGGTCCGAAAGCAGGGTGGCCACCGCGTCGGCCACGGCGCTCACCTCACGCCCGTTCACCAGGACCCCCGTCTCCCCGTCGATCAACGACTCGCGAGCCCCGCCGGAGTCGCCCACCACCACCGGCCGCCCGCACGCCGCGGCCTCGATGAACACGTTCCCCCACCCTTCCACCTCCAGGCCGCCCAGGCGGCTCCGGCAGGGCATGGCGAACACGTCGCCGGCCGTGTAGTACCGGGGAAGCTCTCCCTCCGAGACCTGGCCCGCGAACACCACGGACCCCGGTGGCGCGTCGGCCGCCAACTTCTCCAGGCTCGGCCGGTACCGGCCGCCCCCTACGAGCAGCAGTGCGGCGTCGGGGACGCGGCGCCGGATCTCGGGCATCGCCCGGATCAGGACGTCCTGGCCCTTCCTGGCAACCAGGCGGCTCACGCACACCACCACCGGCCGGTCGGCGAGGCCGTGACGCTCCCGGATTTCCTCGGTGGGCAGGCCGGGATGGAATGCATCCACGTCGGCGCCGGGATACAGCACCGACACCGGTACGCGGTCCGGTACCGCCGTCCGAACGACCCTGGCGATGAACGCGCTGCACATCACGGGGACCCGCGATGCCCGAGACGTCATGTACCTGAGGGAGGCGTGGGCCCCGGGGATCAGCGAGAGCCAGAAGTCGAAACCGTGGGCGGCGACCAGGTACGGAACACCCCGCCGGGCCAGGCCAGGCCCCGCGGCGGCCAGGGGCATCGCGTCGCCGAACAGCACCACCCTCGCCCCGGTCTCATGAACCGCCCGTGTCAGTCGCCCGCGGGTCTTCGGCGTGGGCCACGCGAACTCCCGAGGCTCCCGGATCACTCGGTAGGGCTCCGCCGCGTCGAACGCCTCGGACCCGGCCCACCGGGGGGCGAACACGGCGATCCGGTCCGGCGGGAGCTCGCGGACCAGCGCGTGGAGGGTTCGTTGGATCCCGCCGACGCGGGGCGGATAGTCGTTCGTGACGAGCAGCGTCCGCGGAATGTGCACGGGCGCCTATCCTCTCAGAAGGGTGGACACCAACGTGCTCGAGGAGCAGGTCCGGGCCCTCGACGAGGGCCAGGCGTTCGTCGACGGCTCGCTCCTTCGCATGGTCGAGGTGGTCGGAGGGAACGCCGCCGCGTGGCTGAACGACCTCGTCACGGCGGCGGTTGAAGACCTGGCGGAGAAAGAGGCCGTCCGGTCGCTGCTGCTCACCCCAACCGGACGGGTCCGAGCCGACTTCCACGTCGCACGAGTAAGCGAGCGGTTCCTGCTCCTTCAGGACCCCGACCAGCCCAAGGCCGTCCACGATCTGCTGGAGCCGTACGTGCTCTCCTCCGACGTCGCGCTCCGCGATCCCGGCGGCGACATCGGGCCGATCCTTGTCCCCACGCCCTCGGGATGGAGCGTCGCGTGGGCTCCTCCTGCCGGCGCCGCCCAGGCGGACCCCCAGGCGGCCGAAGTCTGGCGGATCCGCAGAGGGATCCCCCGGTTCCCCATCGACTTCAACGAGGACTCCTTGCCCGCGGAGGCTGGCCTCGAGCACCTCGTCGACTTCGCCAAGGGGTGCTTCCTGGGCCAGGAGTCGGTGGCCAAGGTCCGCAACATGGGCCATCCGCCTCGCGCGGTGGTTGCGCTCCGGGCGACGGAGCCGGTAAACCCCGGGGAGCGCGTGCTGGCGGAGGGCCAGGACGTGGGCGAGGTGACCAGCGCGGCCCCCTTCGGCATCGGGACGGCCCTCATCGCTTCCGTCCGGTGGGAGGCCCGCTCCCGCGGCCTGCACAGCGCGTCCGGCCCGGCGCTCGCTCCCGCCTGAGGCTCGGCCCGCCCGTCTACTACGACGGTGCCGAGTTTTCAAGACTTCACTTGCCCAACCCCCGGCGATAAGTATGGGGTGGCTTGCGAATACGCCCTCCGGCGGCAGGTTCAAGCGCATTGAGCGTCGGAACAGGCTTCGGCAGCAGGCTACGGCAACAGGAGCGCAAACGGGTGAGCAGGGAGCGCATCGCCACCATCGACCTGAAGACCCTTCCCCCGAACCCTTCCCCACCGGACATGTGGCAGGACAAGGCGGCCTGCTTCGGCATCGAGCCCGACACCTTCTTCCCGACCTCCGAGGAGGAGGCCGGCCCCGCCCTGGCCTACTGCGCGGCGTGCGGGATCCGCGAGATGTGCCTTGCCTGGGCCCTCAAGAACGGCGAGCGGTACGGGGTGTGGGGCGGCCTCACGGAGCAGCAGCGGCGGCGGCTGGTCCGGTTCGTGGCCTGACCCGCCGGCTGGTCACCGGGGCGCCCGGCCACCCATACTGGGCTGTCCTATGAGCGACATGGTGGTCCAGGCCGCCGCGCCCCTTCGGATCAGCTTCGTGGGGGGCGGGACCGACTTCCCCCACTGGTACGAGCTCCACGGGGGAGCGGTGCTCTCGGCCACCATCGACCACTTCGTCACGGTCACCCTCCAGCCTCGGAACGACGACCAGATCAAGATCCGCTCGCTCGACCTGGAACAGCTCGTCCAGTACCACCTGGAAGACGCCCCGGTGTACGACGGCGTCATGGACCTTCCGAAGGCGGCCATCGACCGGATCGGGATGCGCCGAGGGGTGGACCTCGACATCCGATCGGACGCCCCACCCGGCAGCGGCCTGGGTGGCTCCTCGGCGCTCGTGACCGCGGTGGTAGCAGCGCTCGCCGCGTTCCACGGCCTGTCGCTCACGCGCGACGAGGTGGCCAAGGTGAGCTACGCCATCGAACGAGAGAACCTGGGGATCGTCGGAGGGTGGCAGGACCAGTACGCCGCGGCATTCGGTGGGTTCAACCTGATCGAGTTCTCCTCGGACCGCGCGACGGTCACGCCGGTGCGTGCCGCGGCGCGAGTGCTGGCGACCCTCCGCTCGAACCTTCTGTTGTGTTACACGGGCCGGGTCAGGACGAACCTCGGGCTTATCGACACCCAGATCCGTCTGTTCCGGGAAGGACGCGAGGAGACCGTCCAGGGCATGAAACAGCTCCAGACCACGGCTTACGAGATGCGCGACGCCGTGGAGGCGGGTGACGTCGATGCGCTGGGCGAGATGCTTCAGGAGGCCCACGAGAGCAAGAAGAGGATGAACCCCCAGATCGCCGAGGGCACCCCGATCGAGGGGCTCTTCGAGGCTGCCCGGCGGGCCGGGGCCGTTGGCGGGAAGATCTGCGGCGCGGGCGGAGGCGGATACCTCCTGCTGTACTGCAAGCCCGAGCGGCAGCCGGCCGTCCGGGAGGAGCTGGAACGCCTCGGTGGGCAGTTCGCGTCGTTCCAATTCAACCCGTCGGGCGTGGAGGCCCGGGTCGGCGACGCGGTGTGGAGGCCGGGAGGACGATGAGCCGGCGGTTCGTGCTCCTCGACCGCGACGGGACCATCAACGAGGAGGCCGGCTATGTGATCGAGCCCGACCAACTCCGGCTGATCCCGGGCGCCGCGAGCGCCCTCCGGGAGCTCAGGGAGGTGGGCCTCGGCCTCATCGTCGTGACGAACCAATCGCCCGTCGGGCGAGGATGGCTCACCAACGAGCGACTGGAGGAGATCAACGGACGACTGGCGCGCGCACTGGCCGAGGAGGGTGCCGGGGTCGACGCGGTGTACGTGTGCCCCCACCGGCCCGAACAAGGATGCGACTGCCGCAAGCCCAAGCCCGGGCTGGCCGTGCGCGCCGCGAAGGATCACGGGTTCGAGCTCGCCGAGTCGTTCGTCGTCGGCGATCACGCGGCCGACATGGGGATGGCCAACGCGGTCGGGGCTACCGCCATCCTGGTTCGCACCGGCCACGGCGATGAGGAGCTGGCGAACGGGGTCGGGGAGCTGGCCGACCACGTCGTGGACGACCTCCGCGAGGCATCGGAACTGATCCAGGGCATCGTGCGGTCGGGGGCGCTGCGGTGAACGCCGAGGAGCGGATCGGGCCCTATCTCGAGGAGACCGTAGGAACCATCACGCGAACCGCCGAGCGGTGCGCCGAGCAGATCGCCGAGGGGGCGGCCCTGATCGCCGACAGCATCCGGCGGGGAGGCAAGGTGCTGAT
>JBOGVI010000193.1:0-2257 GCA_050692695.1 Actinomycetota bacterium | reverse complement strand
TCGTTCGTGGTCCTGTGGGTGCTGTGGGTGTGGGGCGAGATGGAGTCTCGGGACCTGGCTGCGGCGGTCGGGATCAGCCGCCCCACGTCGACCGGCGTGGTGACCACCCTGGAACGACGACACCTGGTCCGCCGGGCCCGAAACGCCGACGACGGCCGGATGGTGCGGGTGTCCCTCACCGGCCAGGGCCGGCGGAAGATCGAGGCCCTGTTCCCCCGGTTCAACCGAGAGGAGCAGGCCCTCACCGCGCACCTGTCATCGGAAGAGCAGGAGAGGATGGCCGCCATGCTCCGGTCGATGCTGCGGGCGGTGGAGTAGCAGCGCGACGCCTCAGGCCGGTCGGATCCGGACCGGTATGTGCTTGATGCCGTTCACGAAGTTCGAACGCATCCGCTCGACCTCGCCGGCCAGCTCGACCGACCGCACCCTGGGGAGCAGCTCCTCGAACAGGATCCTGGTCTCCAGGCGCGCCAAGTGCGCTCCCAGGCAGAAGTGGGGCCCGCCGGGCCCGAACGTCACGTGCTCGTTGGGGGTACGCGCGATGTCGAACCGATAGGGGTCGGGGAAGGCATCTTCGTCCCGGTTCGCGCTGATGTACCACGTGACGACCTTGTCGCCTTTGCGGATCTTCACGCCCCGCAGTTCCGTGTCGCGGGTGGCCGTGCGGCGGAAGTGCATGACGGGAGTGGCCCATCGCAGGATCTCCTCCACCGCCGATGGAATGAGCGAGGGGTCCTCCTTCAGCCGCCGCATCTCGTCGGGGTGGTCCAGCAACGCGAGCATCCCGGAGCTGATCGTGTGCCGGGTGGTCTCGTTGCCAGCGATCATCAACAGCGCGAAGTAGTTCTGGAACTCGCGCTCCGAGAGGATCCCCTCGGATTGGGCGACGGCCAGGGCCGTGATGACGTCATCCCGGGGCTCGTCCAGACACACGTCCCGCTGCTGCGCGGCGTAGTCGAACACCTTCAAGGCGATTGGGCTGCGGAACTGGAGGTACTTGAACTCCTCGGTGTCCACCCGGTCGACGACCGCCGCCGAGTACTCGGGGTCCTGGTTGCCGATCAGCGCGTCGCCCCACTCGATCAGCTGCGGCGCGTCCTCTTGGGGCACCGTGAAGATCGCGCACAGGAACCGGATCGGAAGCTCCCGCGAGATCTCCGGGACGAAGTCGAACTCCTCATGCCCTAGGGCCCGGTCCAACACGCGGCGGGCCACGTCACGGATGAACGCCTCGTACTGGCCCACGGCCCGGGCCGAGAACCGCTTGTTGCAGATGTTCCGAAGCTCCCGGTGCCGGGGCGGGTCGGTCTCCAGCATGGTCTTTCGGATCCGGAGCTGCTCCTCGTCCAGTTCCTCCAGCGCGACCGCGCCGACCTCCGACGAGTAGGTCTCCCAGTCCATGTGGACGGCGACCAGGTCCTCGTACCGGGTGACGGCCCAGAAGCCGTGGTTCGGCGGCGGCTCCTCGTGCCAGTAGACGGGGTGCTCGCGGCGGAGGGAGTCGAACCACTCGAAGGGGATCCGCTCGACGTAGTTGTCCGGATCGACGAGGTCGATCCGGTCCAAGGCCACGGGTGTCTCGGTCACGGCTTTCCCTTCGGCTGAGGACCCGGCGTGCAGCATTCTGGTGTTGAACGATCTTCGCACGCAAGGGGCCGGAGGCCCTGGGAGGGCTAGACGAACTGGACGAGGAGCCGGCGGCACGTCCCCTTCCACGCCTTGTCGGTCTTCCACACGTAGATGTCCCGGTCGGGGGAGTACCGGAGCCCGCCACCGACGTCCGCCGTGGCCTCTCGCTCGGGTGAGGCCGGGCCCCTCGCAGTGGATGCCGCTGCACCACGGGGGCGCCGCCATCGAAGATGTCGAGGCCATGGTCGCCGCCGGGGGCTGGCCACCGTGATCGCCGGGCCCGTGAGGTCGGGCGGCGAGAGATCGAGGCGGCCCACCGCGCTCGCCATCGCCTCGGTGAACCACATCCGGTGGTCGGGCCCCGCCGTGATCCCGTAGGGCTGGCTGGCGGGCGTCGGCACGGGAACTCGGTGATTCGGAAGGACGAGGCGAAAAATCGAGGGTGGCCGGGGTTTCCGCGGGGTGTCCAGGAGCTACCGGCGGGGGCCCTGACAAACTCGCGGGCGGAACCGGACCTAGAAGAAGGGCATGTAGTACCGGAGCTCCCAGTCGACCGGGTCGGTGGTCTCCGGGCTACTGGGGTGGGCTTTCAAGTACCGGCTCCACTCGGCCCGCTTCAGCATGGCGA
>JBOGVI010000192.1:0-10564 GCA_050692695.1 Actinomycetota bacterium | reverse complement strand
CCGGTGCGCAGGGGCCAATGCAGTTCATCCCCTCGACGTGGGCGGCCTATGGCCTGGGGGGCGACGTGCACGACCCGCACGACGCGATCCTCGGGGCGGCGAACTACCTGCACGCCTCGGGCGCGCCGGGAAACTACCGGGTCGCGCTGTATCACTACAACCCGGTGCCGGCGTACGTCGACGCCGTGATGGGCTACGCCCGTCAGATGACGCGCGACCCCAGGACCTTCTACGCGTATTACAACTGGCAGGTCTTCGTTCTGACCAAGCGGGGGGACCTGCGCCTCACCGGCCCCGGCCTGTGACGTAGCCACCGGCGGGGGTTCCCCGCCGGTGGCTACCTCGTTGCTTCGAACCTACTTGGAGTGGCCGTTCCCGTGACCGTTGCCGGGACCATCGCTTGTGGCGAAGTCGTGCGGGTTGCCGTGAGGCCTGTCCGCATTGTCCGGCTTGCCGGGCTTGCCGTCGGGCCACTTGGTGGCGAACTTCTCCTGGAGCCACTGCTCGTGCTCGAAGTGGCGCACCCAGTTCAGGCCGTGGTGGTACAGCGCGTTCATCAGGCCCTTGTTCGGGTGGTCCGCGCAGTTGTCGAGGAGCACGCGGACGGACTGGACCATGTGGCTGGTCTGTCCCGCGTTCAGGCCGTCGACCAGCGCGCCGAAGGCCATCACGCTGTCCTCTTCAGCGAGGTCGAACTCGCCGAGCACGGCCGTCCCGCACTCGCTGTCGACCGCCGTGAAGTAGTCCTCCACCTCCGTGCGCACCTGCGCCAGGTCGACCTCCTCGGTCGGCTCGGTGGTCTCCTGGGCCCAAGGTGGGCCCGACATCGTCCGCGCCGCCGCGAATCCGGCCCCGGCTACGATCAGCACCGCCCCGAACGCCACCACCAGGGGGTGCCGCAAGCTGAACTTTCGTGGAGTACCCATGCGGCGAGTATCGGCCAGGGGAACACCAGTCCGGTAGAGCTATCCGGCCATTTCTCGAGAGTGCCGGGGAGGGCCGTTTGCGCGCCCGGGCGGACGCCCCGGGGGAGGCCGGTCGCCTTAGGTGTCATAGGACGGATCAGCCGCCGTGAGCATGAGGCTGCGCCACCGCCTGCTGTAGGGCCAGGTTCAAACACTCGTAGCAGATGGTAAAGAGGCAGTCCGGTCCCTCGCAGAACGCACAGACATCGGTTTTCGCTCCGCACCGGGAACAGGCTTGCCAGCCCGAGGTCTCTTCGGTCATGTCCGCTCTTCCTTCTGCCCGGACGAGTCCCCGGCCCCGTGAAGCTCCAGCGACACCCTCGCCGCGTCCTGGACGGTGAGGAGTCCGACGAGCCTCCCGTCCGAAGTGGTGATGGGGGAGCTCTCGACGTCGTGGTCGATCATGAGCTGTGCCATCTCCTCGATGCCGACGAAGGGCCGGAATGTGCTCCGGCCTGGTCGCATGGCTTCCTCGATCCGAAGATCGGGATCGGCATCGAGTTCCTTGGCCCGGAGCAGCCCGAGGACGACCCGCTCCTCGTTCACTGCTACGCAGGCGTTCCAGCCGCCCGCCCGGACCCATCCCCTGACGTCCCCCAGCCGCTCGTTCAGGAAGCACGTTGGGACGTCCTTTCGGGCCACGTCCCCGGCCCGAGGGCGCTCGGAGTTCGTGCCTTCCGTGGGGAGGCCAGCGGCTAGCCAATCGAGCTTGCCCTCCACGTAGTCGTAAACCTGCTCGAACTCCAAGCTGGCGAGCCGCCACGCGGCCCGTGGCGAGAGGTCTCAGGCCGAGTCCCAGCAGTACACGATGACGGGGCGGGCCGGATCGAGGATCTGCCGGGCGTCCGTCTCGAGCCGGCGGAGGGGCAGGTTGATGGCCCCCGGCAGATGATCCTCCTCGTACTCCTTCGCCGGCAGAACCTCCACGAGCTGGGCTCCGTCCTGAAGGAGCCGTCGAACCTCGTCTCGGTGGATCTCCCGCGGCCTCACTACCCGTGGGGCTTCTTCCTCTTCTTCTTGGATCTGCCGCCGCATCGCTACCCCCTTCTGCCAGCCTGGTGGCGTCGTCGTTGCCTCGAGCTTAGTCTCTCCTGTCCACGAGTCCGCCCTCCGGAGGTTGACGCCCGACGAAGCCAAATGGGCCAATTGCGTCGTGGAACGAACCGCTTGACCGGGGGTCGGCCCTGTTGGAGGATGCACCGATCCCGACCGAAAGGGCGCGCGTGCTGGCGACCAGCGCTTACCTGATCGCGTTCCGGATCCTCCATATCGTGGCGGGAGTGGCGTGGGGCGGAGCCGTGTTCCTGTTCGTTGTCTACGTCCAGCCGAGCGCTGCGGCCATCGGGCCGGCCGCCGGCCCATTCATGCAGGAGCTCCTGGGACGGCGGAAGCTCGTCAACAAGATCCTGTGGCTCGCGGCGTTCACCATCGTTGGCGGGCTGTTCCTGTACTGGCACAACTGGCAAGAGGCCGGCAGCCTGGGCGACTGGGTGGGGACGCCGTTCGGCCGGGGCCTCACGATCGGGTCGATCTCCGCGATCGTGGCGTTCCTGATCGGCCTGCTCGGCACGAAGCCCGGCGTCGACCGCCTGATGGCGCTCAGCCGGGAGGCCGCCGCCGCCGGTGGCGCGGCTCCGCCCGAACTCGGGCAAGAGATCCAGCGGATGCAGGCGCGCCTTCGGGCCCTCGCGCAGACGAACCTCGCCTTCGTCACCGTCGCGGTGCTCACGATGGCGACCGCCCGGTACTGGTAGCGGTCGCCGGGAGACCGGCGCTGCAGGTAGGCAGCACGTGCGTGCCCCCTCATTGTTGACTTCGAGCAAGAGATGGCAGCGAAAGCCAACTCCTTTCACGTTGTCAGTAACGAAAGAGAGACGTCGGCTGCCGCGTTCGTTCAGGAAGCAGCGAACATATTCACCGGCGAGACAAATGCGGGAGCGACTTGAATGAAGCGGATCTTTGCGCCCGCGTCCACTCGTGTAGCCGCTCCAGAAGCACGGGAACGTCCTCCTCGAGCGTCTTCCATAGCGCGTCGTAGTCGATCCGGTGATAGATGTGGTCGACGAGGGTGCGGACGTCGCGGATGTCGTCCCAGGTAACGTCGCCCACGGCTCGCTTGACCTCGTTGGGCAGCCGGCCGGCAAGATCGGCGATCCGGCCCATCAGGGCCTCCCCGGCGAGCCGGAGCAAGCGGTCGCGATCCTAGGCTGCCTTGCCTCGGCCGAGGAGTTCGAGTCCGCGGCTCCTCCATGTCTGCGAGCACCGCATCGAGGGACCGGGGTTGCTTGCGGCCGGCCATCAGATCGGGACGGCCTCTTTGACGATCGTGTTCCCATCTCGCTCCCGCAGGCCGCTGGAGGTAACCGGGACACGCTACGTGGGCGCGACGCCCGTGCTTAACCCCCTCTCGCCTTGAGGCGCGAGTCACGCGTGACGCACGAGGCCAGGAACGGCGTCGCTCACTGACCGGCAGCCGGAGAGGGCCATCGCCAGGTCGAACTCGTCGCGCAGGAGCTCCAGAACGTGCGCGACGCCCTCCTCGCCCGCGGCGGCCAGGCCCCACGCGATCGGACGTCCGACCATCACGGCTTCGGCGCCCAGCGCGAGCGCCTTCAACACGTCGGTCCCTCGCCGGACCCCGCCGTCCATAAACACCTCGCCTCGCCCCTCCACCGCCTCGACCACCTCGACGAGGGCATCCAGGGTCGCGGGCACCCCATCCAACTGCCGGCCGCCGTGGTTGGAGACCACGATGCCATCGACTCCATGCTCCGCGGCCAGTCGCGCGTCCTCAGCCGTCAGGATCCCCTTGATCAGGAGCGGAACCGGCGCCAGCTCGCGGATCCACGCCAGGTCGTCCCACGAGATGGCGGGGTCGAAGTCGAGCTCCTGCGCCCGGCCCTCGACTGGGAGCTTCAGGCTGTTGCGCCAGTCGCGCTCCCGCTTGCCCAGGAACGGTGCGTCTACAGTGAACACGACAGCGCCGAACCCCGCGTCGTGGGCCTGGCAGAGCATCTCCCGCGTGAACCCGCGGTCCCTGTACACATAGAGCTGGAACCATTTCGGCGCATCCGTGGCCTTCGCAACGTCGTCGAGGCGATGCGAGGATGTCGACGAGAGCACAATGATCGTTCCCGCACGCGCGGCCGCTCGGGCGGTGGCGACCTCCCCCTCCGGATTGGCCAGGCCCTGGAACGCCCAGGGAGCGACGAGGACGGGGAACGATACCTGCGTACCGAGCACCTCTGTCGAGGTGTCCCGCTCTCCGACGCCGACGAGAACTCGCGGCCTGAAGATCAACCGATCGAAGGCCGTACGGTTCTCCCTGAGGGTCCACTCCGCGCCCGCGCCACCGGCGTAGTAGTCGTAGACTTCACGGGGAAGCTTCGCCCGCGCGATCCGCTCGTAGTCGTCGAGCGTTACGATGGGCCGATCCATCACAAGAAGCGTCCTCGCCCTCACCTTCCTTCAGCGGTCTCCCACGGGTAACGTAGGTATCACGGGCTCCGAGGAGACTCGGAGCCACCGCGTCACGGCCCACAAGACGAGCGCGTCAAGACCTACCCAGGAAGTTTGGCCGCAAGCATGTCGACCTTCTCGATGCTGGGCGGCTGCGCGAGAAGTTCGGAAGCCTGCTCCATCAGTGCCGCAGCGATGGGACCCGTCAGGTGCGC
The DNA here is from genome assembly GCA_050692695.1 of Actinomycetota bacterium. GTDB lineage: Bacteria > Actinomycetota > UBA4738 > UBA4738 > HRBIN12 > AC-69. The sequence continues at coordinate 5,925 of JBOGVI010000192.1, read as the reverse complement.
CTCCCTGCCCGCCTCGTCTGGCAAGGCGTCGAAGATGCCGAATGTCGACGGCCCGAGGCGGATCGCGAACCACGCGATCGTTGCCGGCTCCCCTTGGGCCAACGGAAGTGCTCCCTCGAGGAAGCTTTGAACGTCTGCCTCTCTCCCCGGTTTCGCCTCTAGCCGAGCCAGCACGCCCACAGTGACCATGCCCTCTCCCTCCCTCCCAAGCGGGCGGGGTGTTCCGCCCATTGGTGGACCTTGCTTGCTTCCAGGGTGATCCTACTCTCGGGTGGCATGGGCCGGTCACGAGGCGACCAGGCGTAGCCGTTCAAGTCCGAGGTCAGCGACGTTCGATCGACGTTCGCCCTGCCCCTGCCCGGGTCGGCCTGTACACCGGCCCAGTCGTGTTCCCCGCGCAGTGGGAAGTGATCGCGCCGTTGATGTCGCAGGTGGTGGGTCGCTCGCGCCGTTCCCGGATCATCGGCAGGTGGTGGAGGGGATCGTGTATCGCTACCGGTGTGGGATCGCCTGGCGTGACCTGCCCGACCGGTGGGCGCCGCGATCCGGGTGCCACGCCTGGGCCGGGCCGCCCACGTACCCGACCCGAGGCGGTGCTGGCCGACCAGCAAGGACACCGCAATCGCCGCGGGTCGCGTGGCGGACGCCCGGTCAGTTCCGACCGCAACCTCGACAACGGCCGCGACGTCGTCGAACGCGCTTTCAACCTGCTCAAACAATGACGAGAACTGGCAACCGGGTACGACAAGCACGCCGTGAACTACCCCAGCGCCGTGGTACTGGCTGCCATCCTCGGGCTACGAACACAGGAACCGTCCTAGAACGTCCGGGCAGCGTCGCCGTCTCCTTACGTCCTGGTGCGGTAGTGGAGGTGAACCACGCCGTTGCCGAAACGGCGTTCGTCCAGCAGTTCGAGCTTCAGGCGGACGTTGTTGGGGAGGGACTGTTTGCCGCCTCCCACCACGATGGGCGCGACGAACAGGTGGCACTCGTCGACCAACCCGGCCTTGATCGCCTGGGCGGCGAGGTCGGGACCACCCACGGTGATGTCACGTCCCGCTGGCGCTTTCATCTGCCGGACCGCTTCCGGGTCGAAGTCTCGCTCGATCCGCGTCCTGGCGCTGGATACCGTCTCCAGCGTCTTTGAGTACACGATCTTGTCGGCCGCCTGCCATATCTCCGCGAAGTCCTGCATGTAGGGCGGCTGGTCGGCGCGGGTATGCGCGGTCTCCCAGTCGACCATCACCTCGTACATCCGGCGCCCATAGAAGTAGGTGCCGATCGGCCGCTCGAGGTCGTTGACGAAGGTGTGCACCTCCTCGTCCGGCGCAGCCCAGTCGAAGTTGCCGTCCTCGTCCGCTACGTAGCCGTCGAGCGACATGATCGCCGAGTAGATCAGCTTGGCTATGATCAGCTTCCCTTTACGCATACTGATTGCATTTCGCAACCAGCCCACAAAGGATAGGTAACTGCTCCTGTAATGCAACTAGTTGTCCGGAGGGTTCGATGACCAATGCCCACCGCTCGGGGTGTGCGGACGCAAGTGGCTGCCGGGTGTAGGTGTGGCCTCTGATCGTGACGCGGACCGCCGGCCGTTTGCCCGCCCCGAGGCCCGTGACGACCTCTTCCGGGACTCGGATCCCTGTCGCGGTTGCCGCTCTGCTCGATAGTGGCGCCAAATCTCATGGTGATCCGTCCCTGCCCCCCTCAGGCTTCGAAGAACTCCACCAACTCGGGAGCGAGGACTGCAGGGTCGACGTCGTGTCCCTGACCCTCGAGGGTGCGGGTCTGCCCATCGGGGAGGGCCTCCGCGAGCGCCTGCGCCGTCTCGCGCATCCAGGGAAAGTCCGCCCCGCCGGCGATCACGAGCGTGGGTGCCTTGACGGAGGCCGCCCGCTCGGTCGGCAGCGAATAGTCGCCCATGATGGTGGCGTCGTAAGCGAGCGTGTGCGCCAGAGCCTCTTGGGCCGGCCACCAGGGCGCGTTGCGCGCCTCGGCGACGAACTCGGCTGGCATGCCCACCACCTTCGTCATGAAGAACTCGACCGCGTCGCCTCGGCGACCAGCCGCGACGAGCTCGTTGTACGTCTCCACCTGGTTCGCCGGCGGTCGGGCGCTCTCGTCGAGGATGAACGGTGGCTCCCAGAGCGCCAGCTTCGTGATGGGGAGCCCGCTCGCCGCCGCCTCGAGGGCGAGGGCCGCACCGGAGGAGGTGCCGTACAGGAGCGCCGATCCACCAGCCTCAGCGATGAGGGCCTCGACGTCCTCGACTTCGCGGTTGACCGCGTACGGCGCCGTGTCCCCGCTGTCGCCGCGACCTCTACGGTCGTAGTTGAAGACGGTGAAGTGCTCCGCCAGGAGTGCCGCCAGCGGTGCGTTCGACATGCGATCGACGGATCCACCGCACACCAGGATGATCGGCGGCCCCTCGCCCATCCGATCGAAGGCGATGGTGGTGCCGTCTCTGGACGTGACCTTGCTCATCGGATCTCCTTTCCGATCGTGCGCGATCCGCTGCGTGCTAGCCGGACAGCCGGCAGAGCCAGGATTCCAAGGCGGACCATCGCCATGGAGACTACTGCTCGTTCGTGGCCGAGGCCTCCAAGACCTTTCCTGCTGCCTGATACGTAAGGATCACCACGCCCGTACTGGTCGTCTTGGAATCGACGAGCCTCAGCGCGGTCTTCGCGCTCCCGTCCTTGAACAGACGCCGTCCGCTCCCCAGCGGGGTTGATCATGAGCCGATACTCATCGACGAGGTCGTGCTCCATCAGCGTCTGGACGAGATCGCTGCTGCCGATGACTTGGGCACGCCGTTCATCGTGGCGGCGAAGGGGTCGTCATCGGGGGCGGACGGCCAGAATGCCGCGAAGATCTCGTACGTCCTGCGCCCGAGCAGGAAGCCGTCCGAGCCCGCCATCCCTTCGGCGATGGCGCTTCCCGCGGCGTCGTCGAAGTACGGCATCTCCCACCCGCCGTGCTCGAACCCATCGCTCCGGTCCTCGTCCGGGTCTCCCGGGGCCTGCATGACCCCATCCAGGCTCAGGAACTCGCTCGCGATCACCTTCATCTCGACCCGCCTTCGGTCGTTCTGAACTCTCCGGATGAGACGTCGTTGCGCGGCCGAACTCATCGGTCGCTCGATGAGTTTCGCTCGGTCAACCGGTCTGTCCTTGCAAGAGAGATGGTGGAAGGAGAAGCGCGGTTGGCCGGTCCCGAGGAGCCGCCGGCGACACGGGGGAGTGCGCTGCCAACGCCTCCCGAGGCGAGCACGATCGACGTGGTCATCAGCGGTCGGATCACCCGCGCCGCCATCGCGGGGCTTTGCGAGCGCGTCCGCGTGGCGCTGGAGGGCAGCGGCGCCGATCTGGTCGTCTGCGACGTGGGCGCGCTGGTGGACCCGGACGCCGCAACGATCGATGCCGTGGCCCGGCTGCAGCTCACCGCTCGGCGGCTCGGGCGCCAGGTCCGGCTCCGCGACGCGTGCGGCGAGCTGCTGGAGCTGATCGCCCTCATGGGGCTGGGCGACGTCGTTCCGCTCTGGGCGCCGCTACGGCTCGAGCCGAGGGGGGAGGCCGAAGAGCGGGAACAGGCTCGCGGTGTCGAGGAAGAAGCTGATCCCGGTGATCTGATCGGCTGAGACCTCGAGGACCTGGAGGGACCACGGCTCGAGGCTGCCTCCCGGGCCACCGGGCTTGTACTGGCCGAACGCCGGCGAACCGTTCGCCGCGACCGGGATCAGGCGTGAGCCGCGACAGGCGATGCCGGGCCCGAGGCACCATCGGCGGATGTCGTTGTGGCTCCGGAGCCACAGCTCGTAGGGCGGCATCGACCACGTGGCGTCCTCGCGGAGCAGCGACGTGAGCGAGTCAAGGTCGTACCGCTCGAAGGCGTCGACGTAGCGGGCAAGGAGCGCGCGCTGCGCGTCGTCCATCGCCGGGGCCGGGTTTGTGCCGGTGACGTCGCTGGCCGCGAGCGTCGAGCGGGCTCGTTGGAGCGCGCTGTTGACCGACGCGACGGTGGCATCGAGGAGCTCCGCGACCTCGGTCGCTTTCCAGCGCAGAACCTCCCGCAGGATGAGCACCGCTCGCTGCCGGGGCGGGAGGTGCTGTAGAGCGGCGACGAAGGCAAGACGGATCGTTTCGCGTGAGACGGCCAGCTCGGCCGGGTCGCCTCCTTCCGGCAGGAGGCGACCGTCGGGGATCGGCAGGATCCATGTGGCTTCCGGCAGGGCGTCGCCGAGGGGTGTCTCGGCGGTCTTCGCGGGCGCGAGATCCATCGGACGGGCCCGACGCTCCTTCCCGTTCAGCATGTCGAGGCACACGTTGGTCGCGATGCGATAGAGCCACGAGCGCAGCGCCGCTCGGCCCTCGAAACGATCGAAGCTCCGCCACGCCCGCAGCAGGGTCTCCTGCACGGCGTCCTCGGCCTCGAAGGCCGACCCGAGCATGCGGTAGGCGTAAGCGGTCAGCTCAACCCTATGCTGCTCTAGCCGGAGCTCCAGCTCCTCGGACCCGCGCGTCTTCGTGCCCTGGGCTCCGTCCCTTGCTGCCCGCTCAGTCAACTCCCGTCGCTCCTCCCCGGCCCATTCAACCCAACACTCTACGACGGTCACCGGGCGAGGAACTCATCGGCCCCTACGTGTGTCATGGCCCGGCGTGGGGCGTCCGGCATCGGCAAGCATGACCGATGAGTTTTCCCTCGCTTCGCCGTCCACACAGGAAACCCGACACCCAGGAGGGAACGATGGACACGGACAGCATCGTCGCACCACCGCAGGCCGGCCGGCGGGAGTGGATCGGCCTCGCCGTGATCGCGCTTGCGTGCGTGCTCTATGTGATGGACCTGACCGTCCTGCACCTAGCGGTGCCGGCCATCAGCGCCGACCTTCAGCCCAGCAGCGCCCAACTGCTTTGGATCATCGACATCTACGGGTTCATCGTCGCCGGATCGCTGATCACCATGGGCACGCTGGGGGACCGGATCGGTCGCCGCCGGCTGCTACTGATCGGCGCCGCCGCGTTCGGCGTCGCATCCGTGCTGGCCGCGTTCTCGACCAGCGCCGAGATGCTTATCGCCACCCGTGCCCTGCTCGGGATCGCCGGGGCGACCCTGGCGCCGTCGACCCTGTCCCTGATCCGAAACATGTTCCTCGACCCGCAGCAGCGCACCACCGCCATCGCGGTGTGGATCACCAGCTTCTCGGTGGGCGCCGCGATCGGCCCGCTGCTCGGCGGGCTGGTCCTCGAGTTCTTCTGGTGGGGCGCTGCGTTCCTGCTGGCCGTGCCGGTGATGGGGTTGTTGCTCTTCCTTGGGCCGAAGCTGCTTCCGGAGTATCGGGATCCCGAGGCCGGCCGGGCGGACCTGCCCAGCGCGGCACTGTCGCTCGTCGCCGTCCTGGCGATCATCTTCGGCCTCAAGCAGTTCGCGCAGGACGGCCTCGGATGGCTGCCCGCCCTGTCTGTCCTGGCCGGCCTCGCCGTGGGGGTCGCGTTCGTGCGCCGCCAACGGCAGCTCGCCGACCCACTGATCGATCTCCGGCTGTTCCGGTTACCCGCCTTCACCGCGTCGCTCGTGACGTACGGCGTCGGCATCTTCCTCGTGTTCGGTGGCTTCCTCTTCCTCCCGCAGTACCTGCAGTTGGTGCTGGGCCTGTCGCCGCTCGAGGCCGGGCTGTGGACGCTGCCCTGGGCTCTCGCCTTCATCGTCGGTTCCATGCTGACCCCGCGGATCGTGCGCAGCGTCCGTCCGGCGTTCGTGATGGCCGGTGGGTTGGTGCTCGCGGCCGCCGGCTTCGTGGTGTTCATCCAGGTCGACGCGGCCTCCGGCTTCGGGGTCATCGTGCTCGGGTCCGTCATGTTCTCGCTCGGCAGCTCGCCGGTGTTCACCTTGACGAACGACCTGATCATCGGGTCAGTCCCCGCC
>JBOGVI010000191.1:0-2765 GCA_050692695.1 Actinomycetota bacterium | reverse complement strand
CCCGGATGATGGTGATGGCTTCCTCGAGGGCCTCGAGCTTCTGGCCGGGTGAGCGGACCGGAAGGCCGAACGCCTCGAACTCCGCGTCGTTGCCGCCGGCGCCGAGCCCCAGGATCAGCCGGCCGCCAGAGAGCCGGTCCAGGGTCTCGGCCATCTTCGCGATCACGACCGGGTTGCGGTACGGGAGCCCGAGTACGTTGGTTCCAACCGAGATGCGGGACGTCGAAGCCGCCATCCACGTAAGGAGCGTCCACGTCTCGTACGAGGGGCGGGTGCCGTAGAGGTGGTCCCACAGGGTGACCAGGTCGAAACCGAGCTCTTCGGCGTGGCGGGCCTCACCCACCGGATCCGACCGATCCGACGCCGAGGGGATGACCGTGACGCCGAACCGCAGGTCCACCCCCCGAGTCTATGGCCGATCCCATGCCCGCCTGTCCCTGCGCTCGACTCAGGGCCCGGTGCTTCGCCCCGAGGTGCCGGCCTCGGTGACCGGGAGCAGGGAAGCCGCCGGGCCCGCTCAACGAGTGCCTCCGACAAGCCGAGACCTGAAAGCGTGTGGAACTGTCCCATCCATGAACGTGAGGTGCGGCGTGAGTGAACCGAACGGTGGCCACACGGCCGGATCCCCGCGGCCAACACGCTGGCGGCTCGCGGATGTGATTTCCGTCGGGCTCTTGCTGATACCCGCCTGTGTCGGGGGCGGAAATCGCGGCGTTGGCTCCGCTCTGGCTGGCGGATTCGACCTCTCGCCGCGGTTCGCGCCCGACGGATCGAGGATCGTGTTCACTTCGGATCGGAGCGGCAATGACGAGATCTACGTCATCGGCGTCGACGGGACCGGCCTCACTAGGTTGACGTCGAGTCCAGCGAAGGATCTGGACCCCTCCTTCTCGCCGGACGGCTCGAAGATCGTGTTCGATTCGGATAGGGATGGGCCCGTGGCCATCTTCGCCATGGATGTGGACGGCTCCGATCCGGTGAATCTCAGCAAACCGAAGCAGCCTGGTGACATCTTCCCGTCCTGGTCGCCCGACGGATCAAAGATCGTGTTCGCGTGTGGCCCCTCGTTCGAGGGCCTCGACATCTGCGTGATGGACGCGGACGGAGGCAGGAAGCGGGTCCTCACGGGCGGTCCGGGCAGCAGGGAATGGGAACCGACGTGGTCCCCGGACGGGACCAAGATCGCCTTCGTCTCCAACCGGACGGGGGACGACGAGATCTACGTGATGGATACGAACGGGGGACGCATCGTTCAGCTCACCCGCAACGCCGGACGTGATGCGGATCCGGCATGGTCTCCGGACGGCGCCAAGATCGCCTTCGATTCGGACCGGGATGGACCCCTCAGCATCTTCGTGATGGACGCACGGGGGGCCACCCTCACTCGTCTCACGGAGAGCTCAGGGGCCGGCGACTCTCCCTCCTGGTCCCCGGATGGGACCAGGATCGCGTTCCATCGGGAGATCGGGGATGCGAGCCATATTTTCCTCGTCGATGTCGATGGACGCCATCTCCGCCAGTTGACAAGGTAACTCCGTCTTTCTCAGCAGCCCATGCCCGCGCTGGTTCTCCTTCCACCATCCAACAGTGCCTCCCGCAAAGCAACTTCCTCGGGGGACTCGGTGGCCAAGGATTGACTGCGAAGACCCCCTGCGGCGCTTTGAGAAGGACGCGGGCGACCGGTCGTAGACTGGCCTGGTGACCCCCTCTGTCATCGTCGCCGGGGCCCGCACGCCGATCGGGAAGTTCCACGGGGCGCTGGCCGAGCTCTCCGCCGTGGACCTCGGAGCCCTGGCGATCCGGGAGGCGCTGGCCCGTTCCGGCGTCGCCCCGGAGCGCGTCGACTACGTGATCATGGGCCACGTGATCCAGGCTGGGGCCGGACAGATCACGGCCCGCCAGGCCGCCATCGCCGCAGGGATCCCCAAGGAGGCCCCGGCCATAACCATCAACAAGGTGTGCCTGTCCGGCCTCAGCGCGATCGCCCTGGCCGACCAGCTGATCAGGGCCGGCGAAGTCGAGGTGGTGGTGGCCGGCGGGATGGAGTCGATGACCCGGGCCCCGTACCTGCTCCCGAGGGCGCGACGCGGCTCGCGCCTGGGTCACGCCGAGATGGTGGACTCCATGATCCACGACGGCCTGTGGTCCACGTTCACGAGGATGACGATGGGGGAGTCCTCGGACGAGGTGAACGCGGAGCTCGGCATCGGCCGGGAGGAGCAGGATGCCTGGGCCACCCGCAGCCACGAGCGCGCGCACGCCGCGTGGGAGGACGGCCGGATGGCGGAGGAGGTGGTGCCGATCCAGGCCCCGTGGCCGAAGGGCCAGCCGGTCGTGGTGGGGCGAGACGAAGGGATCCGCCCCGACACGACCCCCGAAGGCCTGGCCGCGCTGAAGGCGGCGTTCAAGGAGGACGGCACCATCACGGCCGGCAACGCCTCACAGATCTCGGACGGTGCCGCCGCCGTCGTCGTGACGGGCAATGAAAGGGCGGAGGAACTCGGTCTCACGCCGCTCGCCGAGATCGTGGCCCACGGGATGTCGGCCGAGCGGTTCGCCTACCTGCACACCGTGCCGGCCATCGCCCTTCAGAACGCCCTGAAGAAGGCGGGGCTCGACGTCCACGACCTCGGCCTGTTCGAGGTGAACGAGGCCTTCGCAGCGGTGGCCCTGAACGTGACCAAGGTCCTGGGCGTGTCCGACGACATCGTGAACGTGAACGGGGGGGCCGTGGCCCTGGGGCACCCCATCGGCATGAGTGGCGC
>JBOGVI010000190.1:0-4090 GCA_050692695.1 Actinomycetota bacterium | reverse complement strand
CGTGGTCCGCGTGCGTCCGCGGTTCCGGGAGGACCCTCGTCCCAATGAAATACGTCAGATAGGCCCAGACGTACCAGCCAATCAGGGCGGCGATCGTCCCGATCACAATCCCGCCCGGTCCTCCCCTTCCGATGCTGCCGACGCCCGCCGCGAGACTGGAGAGCACGACCACCGCCATGGCCGGACGCAGGGCCTCCCGATCAGCCTCCACCTCCTCGTACAGGTGAACGTCTAGCTTCGCTGCGCGAATCACGCGATCTGTAAAGCGTGCCAACGTCGCCTCCTTCCGCTGTTCCACATTTCAAACCGGATTACTCTATCTGAATATCTTGATATCTTAGCCCGGATTCGGTGTCGTGTGCCCTACTTCACCCAGCCGGCCTTGGTGATGATCTCCTCGTGGAGCTCATGCTGGCCGACGATCCACTTCCCGAGTTCCTCGGGCCCCATGTAGACCGGGTCGAGGACGTTCTCGTCCAGGAGCTTCTGGAACTCGGAGAGGTCGAAGACCTTCTTCAGGATGCCCGCGTGGTAGGCTACGGCCTCCTTCGGCATGTTCGGCGGCCCGAAGACGGCCCGGAGCATCTGGTAGGTGATATCGTAGCCCGCCTCACGGCCCGGTTCGTCCCGGTCAAGGTGGTGACGATGAAGCCCACTCGGGGAAAGAGTTCCCCAAGGTGGTGTTCGACCTTGGCGATCACCCGTCGCGGCCGGTCCCAGGAGGCGGCCTGATACTGGATGCTGCGGTAGCGGACCAGCGGCGCGCGACTGGGTCTGCCGCGTGGCCGGACGAGCAGGTCCTCGATGGCCCGCTCCAGCACATCGTTGGCCGGGAGGCGGCTGGCGTACGCCCCGCCCCGTCGCTCCAGCGCTTCGTAGAGGGCCGGGATGGCAAAGGCCGCGGCGGCTCGGACGACGACGGTCTGCCCCTGATCCCGGACCCGGTCAATGACGGGCAGGAGCACCTCGTCCCACCCGTCAGCACTGTGGACGTTCCCTGCCCGGAGCCTGGCGGCGACGCAGTCGCCCTCCTCGGTGAAGACGAACAGCGGATGACAGCAGACGGACTCGAAGTGGCCGTTGGAGGCCGACGGCTCTTGCGTCCCGTGGACCGGCCTCGCGGAGCTGTCGACATCGAGGGTCACGCGCCGGGTGGGTGATAGGGTCGCCTCGTGCTGCAGCAGTTCTGTACTGAGGCGAGCGAGCCCCTGGGAGTTGCGCTCATCGGTGAGGACCTGTATCTCGAACCAGGGGGGCGTCGAGGTGAGCCCGATGCTGGTCTCCCTCCGCTCGCGCGAGGCCAGTATCCGAAGAGGAGGAGCCTCGGCCAGCCGCTCAGCGTCGTTCGTGTCCTCGGTGCCCGCCAGGCGGCTGTAGATGGACTGGCGGAACGGATCCGGCAGGAGGAATTGGCGGGTGCGCCGGTGCGGGGATCGATGAGGGGTCGCTCGATCAGGGCGCTCAGGCCGAGGCGCTCGTCCAACTCGCGTGGCAACCGCAGCCCGGCGTCAGAGGTCACCGTCGCACCGCGGGACTCCACCCGGAGCTGACGATTGAAAGCGAGGCGAAACAGGCCAGCTTTCGCGTCGCCCATTGGGTGGAGCCCCCCGCATCAGCCAGAAGCCCTAGGACCCGCATCTTTTGCGAAAATTATACAATGATACCCGGGTACGTTCAGCTTTCATATCGCAAATCTGGGCCTAGAGCGATTTTCCCCACCCCTGTCAACTGTGTTCGCTTGGCCCGATGGGGACGGCCCAGGAATCTGCCCGGGCGCACATGGTGATGCCCACACCGCGGGTGACATTTGAAACGACGCGCTTGGCAGACACGCTTGACGCGAGTCTGGGGCTACTGCTAGCGTGGCCAGCGCGGTGGGTTGCTTCCTCCCCCGGGGGCCCACTGGAGCGTCCCGTGGATCCATCGCTCTTCGTCGCCACAGTCCTCGTTGTCGCCGGCGTTCTCGCGCTCGAGTTCGGCATCTCGAGCGCGGTCACCGAGATTGTCGCCGGCGTCCTTCTCGCCCTCTTCGTCGACGTCTCCTCAATGGACTGGCTCGCTTTCCTTGCCCAGTTCGGGATGCTGGGTCTCATGTTCATGGCAGGCTTCGAGGTGGACCCGGTGGTTCTCCGCCGGGCATGGCGCCCGAGCCTCGGCATCGGGATCTCGTCCTTCTTCCTGCCGGCCGCTGGCATCTACGGGGTCTGCCGGTGGGGATTTGGGATGGCGCCGGTCGTCGCGGGCCTCCTCGCCATTGGACTCTCGACGACCTCGCTCGCCCTCGTCTACCACTTTCTGCGCGAGCGCGACCTCCTAGGAGGGGAGACCGGCCAGACGATCCTGGGCGCCGCGATGGTCGTGGACCTTCTCAGCATGATTGCTCTGGCGGTCCTGCTCGGCGACCTGGGCTGGGCGACCGCCATCTTCCTGATCGCGGCGGTGCCCCTCTTCTGGGGGCTGCCGCGCGTCGGGGAGTGGCTCTTCGCGCGCTACCGGGGCAGCGTCGTCGAGTTCGAGCTCCGCTTCCTCTTGATGGTACTGGTCGCGCTGGGCTTCCTGGCTGAGCACGCAGGGATCCATGCCGCCGTCGTCAGCTTCGTCGCCGGGCTCGTGCTGAGCGAGCTCGTCCAAGACCACGCGGCCGTCGAGGAGAAGCTGAAGGGCGTGGTCTTTAGCTTCTTCGCGCCGGTCTTCTTCCTCCGCGCGGGGACCCAGCTCGATCTCAGGGGGATCGACCTCCGGACCATCGGGGTGACCGCGGGCCTATTCGCGGTCGCGGCGGGGCTCAAGTACGCGGGCACTGCAGCCGCAGCCCGGTGGTTCGCCCCGCCCGTCGGGCACCTCGCCGGCGTGCTGTTCAACTACAGGCTGACCTTCGGGATCATCACGGCGACCGTGGGCCTCACCGAGGGGTTGCTCGACCGGCGTCTCTTCTCGACGGTGTTGCTCGTTGTGCTGGCAAGCGCGGCGCTACCCATGGTCATCCTTCGCGACCTGCCTGCGGAGCTGGACCGCTGATGAGGCTTCCGGGTCGTCTGGTTTCGCAGTCAGAACGCGCACCGCTCCTGGTGGGGATTGCGGCCGCGGAGTATGCCCCCCCCACGCTGAACCGCCGGGCGCCCCCTTGGGCTCCCCGTCATCCTTAGGTTCCAGTTCGTCTGGCAATCCGTCCGGCACGCCCGGCTTGCTCCCCGAGTGCGCGGGTCCTGCCGGCGCGCCTCCTCGAGCTTGCGCTCACCGGGGCGGGCCGCTGCGCCACAGAGTTCAGCGGGTGCACCCTACCCGCCGTTCACCACGGCATAGATCAGGGTCAGGTAATCCCGCAGGTGGCGGGTGATGAGGAAGTTCTGGCGGACGTACTCTTTCGCGTCCTGACCCATCTTCTGGCGCACGTCGGGGTTGTTCAGGAGGTGCCGGATCCGGAACGCCGCCCCCTCCACCGAGTTCACGGTATAGCCGGTGACGTCGTAGATAATCTGGGCCGTGATCCCGCCGGCCGCGCCTCCGATGACCGGTTTCCCCTTCCACATGGCCTCCGCCACGGTGAGTCCGAAGCCCTCCTTGGTGGACTTCTGCAGGACGATGGTCGCCGCCCGCTGCAGGGCGTTGATGGCCAGGTGGGCGTCTGGAGGCAGCTCCAGGACGTGGATGTCGGGGCCCTCGCCTGCGGCCGCCTGCACCTCGGCCAGCACCGCCTTGCCCTCCGGGTCGTCCGCCGCGCCTCCCCCCGCCAGGACCAGCCGGCAGTCGTTGTGCTTCTTCACGATCCGGTAGGCGCTGATGACCCCCACGGGATCCTTGAACCGGTCGAAGCGGGAGACCTGGAGCAGGATCGGCTTGTCGCGCGGGATCCGCAGCTTTACCAGGTGGGCATCCACCTCCGCCTCGGTCAGGTCCCGGTTCTTCTCCGAGAGGGGATCAATGGACGGATAGATCAGGAATTGGGGGACGGGAAGCCGCTGGGCAAACCGGGGGAGGGAGAAGACCGCGGCGTCATACTTCACCACGTACTGGCGGAGGAAGTTCCAGACCCGGCGGATGGGCTGCGAGACGTCAATGTGGCAGCGCCAGACCCACTTCCCCACCGTCC
>JBOGVI010000189.1:0-5664 GCA_050692695.1 Actinomycetota bacterium | reverse complement strand
TCTCCGCGTAGTCCTCCGAGGTGGCGAATCGGAACGTGGAGGTCTGGAAGATGGGAACGCTCGGCGTCTCCTGCTCGATCGGAGGTGCCCGGAAGTGGATGGCCCGGGTGCTGAAGCCGCGCTTGCGGTCTTCGCTCATGGAGGGAAGGGTAGCCTCACGTCCACCGCTTCGGATACCGGGACCGAAGATCGTCCACCAGCCGGTCCAGCTGGCCCATCAGTCGGTCGGTGAGCGCTCGCACCGTCTTCGGGTCCGGATCCGCACCCGCGTGTTCGTTCGGGTCGAAAGGATCTCCGGCCTTGACCCAGATGGGCCGCCCGAAGCGCAGGCTCCCTTTCCCCGATCGCAGCCACACGTACTGGCCCCCCCACGTGGCGACGGGAATGATCGGCACCCCGGCCATCAGGGAGAGGCGAACCGCCCCGGTCTTCCCCCGCCCCGGCGAGAGGTCCGGGTTCTCGGTGACGCTCGTTCCCTCCGGGTAAACCATGACTACCTCGCCCCGAGCCAGAGCCCGGGCCGCGGCCTCCAGAGGGGTCTGGTCGCCGGTGCCCCGACGGACCGGGATCTGGCCGGCGCCTCGAAGTACTAGGCGGAGGAGCGGGTTCTCGAACAGCTCCTGCTTGGCGAGGAACCGGGGCCGTCGCCCGGCCCGCACGACGAAGTACCCGTGAGCGAACGGATCGAGGTACGAGAGGTGGTTCCCGGCGATGATGATCGGCCCCTCCTGCGGGACCCGGTCCAGGCCCTCCAGTCGCCAGTTGAACCAGAGCTTGAGTGGCGGCACCAGGACGGCCGCGGCGGCACGGTACCAGGGCTCCAGGACGGCTCCCTACCGCCGCCGCACCAGGCGCCAGGCACCAGGCAGGAGCCCCGCCGCCATCAGCAACTTGAGAGTGTCGCCCACCACGAACGGGGCGAGCCCGAGCTCCAGAGCCCGGCCCAGCGGGACGTCCAGGGCCTGCATCAGCCACGGGATGGCGATCGCGTACAGGACGACCTCCCCGATGAACATGGCGCCGATGGCGCCGCGAAGGTCCCGGTCCCACCCCCGGCGGGCCAGGGCGCCCACCGCTGCGGCGGCGGCCACGAAGCCCCACAGGTAGCCCCCGGTCACCGCGGCGAGGCCCAAGTACCCGAACCCGCTGTCGCCGCCGGAGAAGAAGGGGAGCCCGAGGCCGCCCTGGAGCAGGTATAGCCCCATGGACAGTCCGCCAAGGCCCGGGCCGAGCGAAGCCCCCACCAGGAGCACCCCGAGGGTCTGGCCTGTGATGGGGACCGGGGTGAACGGGAGCTTGATCTCGAGCTGAGCCAGGCCGGCCACGAGCAAGCTCCCCACGAAGGCGAGGGCCAGCCGATAGGCCGCCTTCGACCTGACCCCGGCCGGCGATGCGGCGATGGCGAGCGTCGTCAACGTGACCTCCATGTGTCCGTGCTTGTGGGCGAAGCGTACGCCCTGCGCGGCACCCACCGTCACCCCTCGGGGCCGGCGTCACCCATCACCCCCGGTGCCGCGGGCCGGGGTAGCCTTTGGACGGTGCGCGTCATCGCCATCCCCGTCAACTCGCTGTCGAAGGCGAAGAGCAGGCTGGCCCCCGAGCTCTCTCCGCTGGAGCGCGGCGCCCTGACCCTGGCCATGCTGGAGGACGTCCTCGACGCCTCGCTCGGCATGAATGGGTGGGAGACGTGGGTGGTCTCGTCCGACGAGGTCGTCCTGGAGATCGCCGTCCGCCGAGGCGCCCGGTCCGTGGCTGAGGACAAGCCTCCCCTCTCGGCGGCCATCCGCCAGGTCGAGCGCCTGGCCAGGGAACGGGAGGCCGACGCGCTCGCCGTCCTCCCGGGGGACGTGCCGCTGGTTACGACCGGCGCGCTCGGATCCGCCCTTCGAACCCTGGGGCCGGTTGTCATCGCCCGGTCCAACGACGACGTGGGGACGAACCTCCTGCTCCGCAGGCCGCCGCGAGCCATCCCGGCGCGGTTCGGCCCGGATTCGTTCCGCCGCCACCTCGAGCTGGCCACGGCCAGGGGCCTCCCCGCAGCCGTGGTCGATCGGCGGGAGCTGTCGTTCGACCTGGACCTGCCCTCGGATATCCTCACCCTGCTTGCCACTGGGAGACGGGGCCGGACCCGGGCGGTGTGTCTGGAGATGGACCTCGGTGAACGCCTGAGTGCGCACGGGTAGGAGGATGATGTCGCAGGGCACGATCAGGGACTTCGACGTGGAAAACCGGATCGGGACCCTGCTGATGGACGATCGCACCGAGGTCCACATCGACGCCACATCGGTCGAAGGCGCAGGGATCCGCTACCTGCGGATCGGTCAACGCGTGAAGTTCGACCTGGTGGACGAGGGCGGCAAGAAGCTCGCCCGCACCCTTCGGATCGTCACCTTCGACTAGTCGACCGCTTCTTGCGGATCGTCACCTTCGACTCGCCGAGCGTGCCGCCGTCCGCCGTCGCCTCGCCACCAGCTCCTTGAACTCCTTGCCGGGGATGAACCAGGGAAGGTCCCGAGCCGGCACCACGATGGGGGTCGCGGGTTTGCGGGGGTTGCGGGCGACGCGCCGGTTGCGCCGCTTCCGCTCGAACGTGCCGAACCCCACCAGCGAGACGCGCTCTCCCTTGGAAACCGTCTCCCGGATGACTCGGATGGCCGCGTCGACGGTTCGGCCGATCTCCGCCTTGCTGGCTCCCGTCCGCTTGGCGATCTCGGCGATGAGACCGTTCTTGTTCATGGAGCCTCGCCTCCCCTGCCCGATGGTTGCAACGTAACGGCGTTCGGGGTACTGGTCAATTCCACGGGCAGCTGCCACCATGCGCTCGTGAAGAGGACGGTGATCATCGCCGCGGTGGCGTTGGCGGTGGCCGGATGCTCAACCGGTCAGAGCCGCGACTTCGCGCGCTATTACGACCTGGAGGGGACGTTCAGCACGAACCTCCCCGCCGCGAACGACATCTCGGTGATCCCGCCCCAACCGCCCCAGGGCGGGCCGGGGATCGTGGCCGGGGTCGTCTCCGCTCCCCCCCAGCCCAGCCCGTCCCCCCAGGGAGGGCTCGGCGGTGGGCTGGGCAACTTCGGCGCGCAGACCGAGCCCGCGGACCAGACCGTGTACCGGGCGCTGGCCGTGACCACCGACACGTTCGACGACCTGTCCGAGATGACCCTGTTCTTCCTGACCGGCGACCCGTCGGTGGACGTCCTTGTGGAGCAGGGGGTGCGGCTCGGCGAGGTCGAGGGGAGGCTCATCGTGGCCGACGTCGTCCGGGAGGAGCAGGAGGTCGCGAGCGTGGCGGCGGCCTTCTCTTTGGGAGACGACGACGTCGGCTACATCGTGGTCGCGGTCTTCCCACCGGGCGGCTGGGGCAGCGAACGGTCCGACTTCCTGAAGGTCGTCGACTCGTTCCGCCCCGGGGTTCCCCCGGGCCTGGCCACGATCCCACTGGCTTGAGTGCGGTTCGTCTGTCTCTGAGCTGGCGGGCAGGGACTCGAACCCCAACTTCCAGGGCCAGAACCTGGCGTCCTACCATTAGACGACCCGCCACCAGCGAACGTCATGCTACCCGGCACCGCTCGTCACGACAGGAGCTGGTGGCGAGCACGATGCTATCCATGGGGTCTGGCATGAACGTGGGCTCAACCGTCGGACACGAAGTGGCCGCGATAACGGGATCCGGCGGCGGCTGGCGACACCGCGTCGTGATCGTGGGCGGCGGCTTCGGCGGCCTGGCCTGTGCTCGGGCGCTCGACGGGGAGCAGGTGGACGTCCTGCTCATCGACCGGCACAACTACCATCTGTTCACGCCGCTCCTGTACCAGGTGGCGACGGCGCTCCTCAACCCCTCGGACATCGCGTACCCGCTGCACCGAGGGTTCCGCGGGTCACGGAACGTCCGGTTCCGGCAGGCCGCCGTGACCGACGTGGATCTGGATCGGAAGGTCGTACGCACCAGCTCCGGCGACGCGCTCCTCTACGACGTGCTGGTCCTGGCCACCGGCAGCGCGAACGACTACTTCGGGAACGCCGAGCTCGCCGCGCGGACCATCGGTATGAAGGAGCTCGGCGAAGCGATGCGGCTACGGAACCACGTCCTGGCCTGTCTCGAGCACGCGTCCCAATCGTCGTCCATCGACGAGCGGCGGGTGTGGCTCACGTTCGTCATCGTGGGGGGCGGACCGACCGGCGTCGAGTACGCGGGCGCGCTGTCCGAGCTCCTACGGCTCGTGCTGGGGCGGGACTTCCCCGACCTCTCGCCCGGGCTGGCCCGGATCGTCTTGGTGGAGGGGCGGGACCGGTTGCTCAGCGCGTTCCATCCGAAGCTCGGCGAGTACGCCGAACGGATCCTCCGCGACCGGGGGATCGAGGTCCGAACCTCGGTCCTAGTGGAGAAGGCCACCGAGGAGCTGGTCGTCCTGTCCTCCCACGACGAGATCCTCAGCCGCACGGTCGTGTGGTCGGCCGGGGTCCGGCCCGAGGACCCGGTCCGCGCACCCGACGCTCCCCGGAGCCGCTCCAGGCGCCTGGAGGTGGACGGCCATCTCCGCCTGGCCGGAAGGTCCGACGTGTACGTGATCGGCGACGCCGCGTCGGTGACCCACCGAGGCGGCGAGCTGGCCATGCTCGCGCCACCGGCCATGCAGGAAGGGCGGTACGTGGCCCGGTCTATCCGAGACCGGGTGCGGGGCGTCCCCGCTCGGGGACCGTTCCGGTACCGGGACAAGGGCACCATGGCCACCATCGGGCGGAACGCCGCGGTGGCCGACATGCGTGGTGTCCGGCTCCGGGGCTTCCCCGGGTGGGTGGTCTGGCTCGTCGTCCACATCTACCACCTGATCGGCTTCCGGAACCGCCTGGCGGTCCTGTGGTCGTGGGGATGGGACTACCTCCGGCGCGACCGCCCCATCCGCCTGATCATCCGGAGCCACGGGGACCCGCTGGCCGACCAGTTCGAGTCGGGACCCTCGGGCCCGAACGACATCACGAAGACCTGAGCCCGCTGGTCAGCCAGGCGACTTCGTGGGATGCGCATGATCGTGCACGTGCGCCTCCCGGCGATGCTCCTTCTCCACATCCTTGTGGGGGACATGCACGTGGTCCACAGCCGGGTGATTGTGCGCGTGGTCGTGGGTGGACAGCAGGTGCGTCCAGTTCTCCCCCTTGTGCAGGTAGTGGGTGATGTGGAAGTGCTTGTGGCCGTGTTCAAGGGTCTCGTGCTGGTGATGCTGGGGCTCGACCGGCATCGCGTTCATCCCCCTCGTCTCTCGCTTGACCCGGTCGGTCCACGGTACCGACCCGCACAGGTGTTCCGCAAGCCGTCCCATCTTGGCCTCGCGAACGCGAGAGCAGCGTTCCACCCGCCCCGCTAGTCGGTCTCCAGCAGCCTTTTGAGCTTTCGAAGGTTCGTCGCCACCGCATCGCGGATCCGGCCGGCCGCGATCGGTGCGAGGAGCTTCACTGCGCCGCGGGCCTGGAGATCGGCCTCGTTGATCACTCGGGTCCCACCCTCGGCCGGTTCGACCTCGTAGGTCAGCTCCCCTTCGAACGGCCCAAGCCCTCCGCGGATCGCCAGCCGCAGGCCTGGCTCGAACACGACTACCTCGAAGGTCTCCTCACTCTTCGTTGGCAAGGACCGCACCTGCCGGTACGTCGTGCCCACCTGTACCG
>JBOGVI010000188.1:0-5886 GCA_050692695.1 Actinomycetota bacterium | reverse complement strand
GGTCGGAGGTTCGAGTCCTCCCCGCCCCACTCGGAAGCGCCCTGGTCAGCGGCCACTTTCCGCCCACGCGAGGGGAACTCGATCACCTCCGCGCCGCCCCCGTGCCGCACAGATGCCGCAATTTGGCGGGAACTCGCCACGTGAGCGGCATCGAGCTGCTCCGCGAGCCGATCCATCTCGTCGGGGAACAGGTGCCCGTAAATGTCCAGGGTCACCTGGATGCTGGAGTGGCCGAGGTGGGCCTGGATGGCCTTGGGGTGGGCCCCTCGGGCTATCAGCAGGGCTGCACACGTGTGTCTGAGGTCGTGGATCCGGAGCCCTTCCGGCAGGCAAGCCGCGGCGACAGCTGGCTGCCACATGCGCTGGCGGAAATTCGCATTGCGGAGCGGCCCGCCCACGGAGTCGGTGAACACAAGTGCCTCGGGGGTCCGCTCCACGTGGCGGGCGAGGTGCGCGGCCAGCATCTCCCGTAGGAACCCCGGGAGTACCACCGTGCGGCGACGGTAGGTCTTGGTGGGGCCGAAGTAGAGCCGCCCGGCAACTTCCGCCAGCGACTCACTTACCTCGATCCGCGAGCGCGTGAGGTGACACCGGCTGCGTCTGAGCGCCGCCGCCTCCCCCCACCGCAGGCCTCCATAGGCGAGCAGGTAGATCAGGGTGTCGTAGGGGGACACGGTGGCCTCGGCCAGGGCGGTGACCTCTGCGGCTGAGAGGAAGTGGATCTCCCGCCGCCTCGCCCTGGGAAGGCGCACGCTCACGCAGGGGGACCGTGCCAGAAAGCCGGACTCGACGGCGGAGTTCAAGATCGCCGATAGGACTTGGTAGGCCTGCCGGACCCGTGAGGAGCTCAGGCCGCGCTCCGAGAGCTGGGCAACCCATTCCCTTACGTGGACGGGCCGAATGCGGCCCAGCGGCACGCGGCCGAACACCGGAAGGATGTGGTGACGGGTACACAAATCGCGACACCATCTGCGAGTAGCGGCGTTGAGTAGCATCACCGACCTCGCTCATCCCCCGAAGGAGGCACCCGATGCTGCTCTCGCTCGTCTACTTCGCCATGCGCTGTGTGCTCCAGGCACTGGTCCAGTCAGGTCGTGGCGATCTCGAACGGGAAGTCGAGCTGCTGGTCCTTCGACATCAGCTCAAGGTGCTCTCGAGGGGCGCTCGCCAGCCGCTGTTCCGCAGGCGGGACCGAATGTTGCTCGCCGCCGCCAGCCGACTCCTTGCGCGTCATCGGTGGAAGGCTTTCGTCGTGACTCCCCGGACCATGCTGCGATGGCACCGGGAGCTGGTCCGGCGCAAGTGGACGTACCGGCGCCGCGGGCGGCCGGGCAGACCAGGACTCGATCAGGAGACGGTGGAGCTCATCATCCGAATGGCGAAGGAGAACTCGAGGTGGGGCTACCTCAGGATCCGAGGGGAGCTGCTGAAGCTCGGCGTCCGGGTGTCGGCTACCGCGATCCGCAAGGTTCTTCGTCGGCACGGCCTCGGCCCCGCCCCTCGCCGGAGCGGCCCGTCGTGGAGCCAGTTCCTCCGGACTCAAGCCCACGGGATCTTGGCGGTTGACTTTTTCACTGTGGAGACGACCTGGCTCCGCACCCTGTACGTGCTGTTCGCCATCGAGCTCGGATCCCGTCGCGTGCAGGTCCTCGGGGTCACCGGGAAACCCGACTCCGCCTGGGTGACCCAGCAGGCCCGCAACCTCGCGGTAGGGGAGCGGCTTCGAGACATCCGATTCGTGGTCCGGGACCGAGACGCCAAGTTCCCCGATCCCTTCGACGAGGTGTTCCGGACCGAAGACATCCGGATCATCAAGACGCCGATCCGGGCCCCGAAGGCCAACGCCTTCGCGGAGCGATGGGTGAGAACGGCACGCCGGGAGTGCCTGGACCACCTCCTCGTCCTCGGCCGAAGCCATCTAGAGCGGGTCCTTCGGGAGTTCGTGATGCATTACAACGCGAGTCGACCCCACCGTGGTCTCGAGTTGGCCGTACCCGAGCCGTCGGCAACCGAGGTCATCAGCGACGGCGCCGTGAGGTCTCGCGCGCGTCTCGGCGGCTTGATTCATGAGTTCGTCCGAGAGGCCGCATGACGCTGGATAAGTACCCCTCAGGCTCAAATCAGAGGGGCCCCACGGCCGATGCCGTTAGTGGGATGAGGCTGGCAGCCGCAATTATGGGGCCGGGGCCTGACCGATTACCTGCTGCTCCGCGCGACGCGCAGACAGACGAGCCCGCCCTTCCTCGCAGGCGGTGCCTCCACGCCCTTCCGTCGCCCCCGGCGACCGAGCACACGATGATCGTGTCGAAGAAGACGCCGAGATGGCGCTCCTGGTCCTCGACCTCGCGCGCCCAGTTCGCGAAGCCGAGCCCGCCGAGACGGTGATCAGAGCGGCCGTGAGGTGGCCTAGGATGCCCCCAGAGGAGGGGGTGCCGATGACTCTCGATGACTTCGAACGCTACCCGCTGCTGTTCGGTCCGTCGCCCGTCCACCGCCTCGAACGACTCACCGCGCACCTCGGCGGAGCCTGGGAGCACGCAGGCCGGGATGATCGCCGAATTCGCCACCGGTGAGCATCCCCGCCGGGTGATCGGGATCGACGGCTCCGCCACGCCGAAGGAGACCTGGGAGCAGGTGGCCCGGATCGCCGGCGCCACCGCCGAGCTGATCGGCGTCGGCCGGGAATTGATCGACGACGAGATGGTGCTCGACGAGCGCTACCACGCGGGCACGTACGGGATCCCCGATGAGCGGACGCTCGAGGCCATCCGCCTGGCGGCTCGGCTCGACGGGATGATCACCGATCCCGTGTACGAGGGGAAGTCCATGGTGGGGCTGATCGACCTCGTCACCACCGGCGAGATTCCGAAGGGGTCCACGGTCCTGTACGCGCACCTAGGCGGCCAGCCCGCCCTCAACGCCTACAGTGCCCTGTTCTCCTGACCGCCCGACGGGTCCGGTGAGGGGGCTGGGACAGCGAGGATCGAGTCTGTCGGCTACTCACCAACTCTAAGTTGATCGAACCAGTTCCAGAGTTCGTCGAAGCTTGCTTCTCTCGGGACGGGATTGTCGAACCCCGATTCGCATCTCAGGTGAGAGCAAATGATCTTGGCTAGACTCCAGGGGTACAGGCGCTGCAGCTGTGGCGGGAGTGCCCATGGCTCTCTTCGAAATCGACAGCGGGGAGCTCCGCCCGTTCAGATCGCTCCATGGAGGACCTGAACTCTACGAGCGCGAGATCGAGGTCCTCCTCTGGAGCAACATCGAGGAACCGACCGGCGAGACCCTCTTCCGCATTGGGTGACAGCCTAGCCGTAAATCCGGTCGCCGCCGTCGTCCGTAGACCCTTCGGCCGTCCTCGACTCGAAGGGGGAGCAGATGAAGAGAGCGAAGAGGGTCTCGATCCTGATCGGAGTCGTCCTCGCGGTCCTCGTCTCGCAGGCGTCGGGAGCGAGCTCGAGCGACGATAAGATCCTCGAGTTTGACACGCTCGTCGGAGTGAGCGGGCCCTTCGTCGGGGCACCGAACCCGATCCGTGGTGTGAGCGGCGGCGGGCTGCCCTGGCAGATCGATGAGGGCAAGGGCGAGCTCCGGGCCGACGGATCCCTGGAAGTCGAGGTCGAGGGGCTCGTGCTGCTCGACGGCGCGCCGGTGCCACCGGCGCTGAGGGGGACGAATCCGGTTCCTGCCTTCCGGGCCGTGGTGAGCTGCCTGACCACCGTCGATGGCGCGCCCGCAACGAGGAACGTCTCGACCGACACCTTCCCGGCGACGACGACCGGCGATGCGGAGATCGAGGCCGCCGTCACCCTCCCCAGCCCGTGCTTCGTCCCGATCGTCTTCGTGACCTCGCCGACCGGCTCCTGGTTCGCCGTGACGGGACTCTAGCCGGGAGAGCGCCTGGTCACGTTCGCTTGACGCAGCATCCGGGGATGGGGAGCCGGGCGCCGGCTCACCGTCCTGGCGGTGTCAACGGTCCCCATGCTCGCTCACCTCGTGGAGATAGGAAGAGAAGGGAAACTGCGGGCGGCACCACGTCTCACCGTCGGCCTCGGCCCGCCACTCACCGAGGCTGTGCCCAGACCGTAGGCTCGCAGGAATCTGATGAACGCGATCCGCGCCACGCCCGGCTTGACGAGCCAGGCGATGGCGTCGCGGTGCTCCTTGGACCGAGCGAAGGCCATCATGTGCTCTCGGGAGTCCCAGAACGAGACGTTGCGGGAGCTCGGAACAAGAGCAAGACCCCATGTATCCGGGTATCGACCGCATGCGTCGGACCTTCCACCAGACCTATGCGAGTCGAGGGAGCGAACGGATATGGCAGCGGGTCGCCCCGAAGAACATGGGTTCCCTGCGCGAACTTCGGCGCATGCGAGAAGTCGCTCGTGATCATCCGGTCCTCCTCATCACGTCAGTCCCTCTCGATCAGGTCCGCGACCGAAAGGCGCGGCGCTCGCGCGCCGGCCGGGCCAAAGCCGAGCCGGAAGGATTCGACCATCGAGGCATTGGCCGGCACGCCGAACAGATCGGCGAGCGCACTGCGAGTCTCGAGGTGGTCCATCGCCGCGGTCATGGGATGAACCCGAAGGTGGCCGCCAGCAACCGATGTGCGCCGAACGAGCGCCTCGCCGTCATCGCAGCCCGGGACATGAGCGGTCGGGCAAGCACCGATCGCACCGGCCCGAACCCGAGAGCCGAGGCTGTCAGCCCGTCGACAGCGGTGCGCTCGAGTGGACCCAGCCGCAGCCATCCGCAGAACTCGTGGTAGACCAACGGATCAGCCATGTTCCGTGCCGTCCCCTCGACCACTAGGTCCGCGAACCGCCGGAGCCGTGATTCCCCAGTCACGACCGCCAGCGATGCGCCGTTCTCCTCGACCTCCCGGACCAGCGTCCGAAGCAAGGGAGCCTGTGCCGGCTCCCGCCCGAAGGGTAGCCGGGTTGTCGCCCGCGCGTCCAGCCACGACGCCAGCTCGCGGTCACGGGCGGATGCGGCGTTCATTGTCGTCTGAATCTGCGCAACCCTGCGCGCGCCCCATCCAGATCCCACGCGACCCGGGCACGCGGTTCATCGAGGGCGAAGCCGGGCGACGCGTCGTCAATCTCGTGCTCATTTCATGGCCATGCTCTTGGCGAGGTCGCGCATCGAGACGATCCCCACCACGGCATCGCCATCCATCACCGGGAGATGCCGGAACCCGCCGAAGAGCATCTGATTCAGTGCCTCGCCCACCGTGGCGTCGGGGCCGATCGTCACGGGATCTCGGCCCATCCATTGGGCGACCGACGAGACCCTGGCGACATCCGCCGTGGGGGAGTGCGCCAAGGCCCGGAGGATGTCGCGCTCGGTGAAGATGCCGAGGAGCGAGCCCTCCTGAAGCACCAGGACCGACCCCGAGCGGCCCGCCGACATCGCGCGTGCGGCCTCCGTCACGTTGGCCGAGGGATCGACCGTGACAAGCTCGGTGCTCATGATGTCGCGAACGGTCGTCACGCTGCGCCACCATCCTGGTCTCCGGGCCGGACCGTCTTGATACCTATCATGCCGGTCAAGTCCCAGACCGGCGGACTCCGGGAATCGCGCAAGCCAGCCCGAAAACCCGGTACCCGGCCGCATACCGGTCGATAAGGAGTTCCCCCAGGAGGGCCAGTCTGACGTGATCGTCTACGGAAACGATCTGGCCGACTGAACCGCGCCGGGAAGCCCGGAGGCTCCACCCCTTGAGAGGATGGAGCCATGACCAGATCGACCAAGTACCCGCCTGAGGTCCGCGAGCGAGCGGTCCGGATGGTCTTCGAGCACGAGCCCGAGTACCCATCGCAGTGGGCGACGATCCGCTCGGTGTCGGGCAAGTTCGGCATGTCGGCTGAGACGCTTCGTTCCTGG
>JBOGVI010000187.1:0-11355 GCA_050692695.1 Actinomycetota bacterium | reverse complement strand
ATCCAGAAGATGTCGTCATCGGGCCACATGCAGAGCGTGGCCGCGGGCCCGGTCACGCCGAAGTCCGAGCCACTGGCGCACGCATAGGTGACCCCGTCCCGGGTTTCGAGCTTCAGCTGTCCGGCGGCTCTCGCGCCGGGCAGGTCTCCCAGCCCACCGGAGAGCGCCTCGAACGCGTCCTGCGCGTTGCCGAGCCCGTCGCCCTTCATCCACATCAGCGCGAACCTGGGGGTGATCGGGTCCCCATACATCGCCAGGTCCAGGTCGATGCCTTCGGGCAGGTTCGCCTGGCCTTTGGCGAACTCCACCATCTGCTCGAGCTGTGGGATGTCGGCCTGGGGGATGCCCGCCACGGACTCGGGGAACGCCGGCGGCCCCCCTCCCAGCCGCGAAATGAGGAACCATCCCACGACGGCCAGGGCCAGGGCTGCCGCGGCGAACGTCGCGATGCCCTTGCCGGCACTCCGCGCTTCCGGCCGGGGCGTAGAGAGAGATCCGGGCGGAGGGGGCATGGGCATGCCGGGACGGGGGACCGCGTAGGGGCCCGCCGCCCCGGGCTGCGTGGGGGCATTCAGGCCAGCCGCCCCGGGTTGCCTAGGGGCGTACTTGCCGGCCGTCACGCCACCCGGCCCGATCTCGAACCTTCGGTAGCACTTCCAACAGAAGCCGGCGGTGTCGGCGTTCTGTGCTCCGCAGCCGGGGCAGGCCCGTCCCTGCGGGTCCTGGCCCGCCGCCGCCGTTCCCGCCGCGTCGGTCTGCATGGTCGATGACCCCCAAGCACTATCGGCAGGCCCGTCTCGAACCTGAGCGACCAAGGGGATCGGGCCGACCAAGCCCTTCAGGTTGAGCGTCCGGCGCTTCTGTGAGGCCGGGGTGTGTCCCAGGGGCGGGCGTAAGGGCCGCCCGGCGCCGGTCCCCGCCCCTGAGTCCTGCGGCTGCGTCTGCATGGGTCGGGTATCCGCGAAGGCCCCTCCCCAGTGCCGGCTGAGGAGTGTGTAATCTTGATTACCGCCGGGAATAGGCACGGCGGTCGGGTCCGTTGTTGCAGATGCAGAGGAACGAACAGGAGACACCGAACATGTCCACCCTCGAGACGAAGGTCCTGCCGCTGTTGCCCCTGACCACCGGGGTAGTGCTTCCAGGCATGGTCGTCACGCTCACGATCGAGTCAGAGGAGGCCCGCTCTGCCGTGGCAGCGGCCCAGGCCACCGGGTCCGAGCTGCTGCTCGTGCCCCGGTCCGGGGCTCGGTATGCGCGAGTGGGAACGGTCGCGAACGTGGAGGACGTGGGGCGCCTCCAGTCCGGCCTGGAGGCCGTGGTGATCCGCGGCCTGCACCGGGCGGTCATCGGCGCCGGCGTGCCCGGCACCGGCGACGCCACGTGGGTCCAGGTCGAACCGGCCGCCGAGCAGGAGCGGCCCACCGGCCGAGCGGTGGAGCTCGCCCGGGAGTACCGGGCCGTCCTGGAGAGCATCGTGGAGTCGCGGGGCGTGCCACAGGTCGCCGAGTTCCTCCGCGGCATCCAGGACCCCGGCGCCATCGCCGACACGAGCGGCTACTCGCCCGACCTGTCGTTCGAGCAGAAGGTCGAGGTCCTCGAGACGCTCGATGTCGAGCAGCGACTGGAGAAGGTGCTGGCGTGGGCCAAGGCGATCCTGGCCGAGCTCAGCCTGAAGGACAAGATCCGCCAGGACGTCCGAGAGGGCATGGAGAAGACCCAGCGGGATTACTTGCTCAGGCAGCAGCTCGAGGCCATCAAGAAGGAGCTTGGGGAGGAAGGCGAAGAGGACATCGTCGCCGAGTATCGGAAGAAGATCGAGGGGTCCGGCATGCCCGAGGGCGCCCGGCAGGAGGCCCAGCGCGAGCTGGGACGCCTGGAGCGGACCTCAGAGCAGTCGCCCGAGTACGGATGGATCCGCACCTACCTCGACTGGATCACCGAGATCCCGTGGGACATCCGGACCGATGACAACCTCGACATCACGGAGGCCCGGCGGATCCTCGACCAGGACCACACCGGCCTCGACGACGTGAAGGACCGGATCATCGAGTACCTCGCCGTGCGCAAGCTTCGGCAGGAACGCGGCCTGGCCGACGTGGTGGGGCGCGGCTCTGGCGCGATCCTCACGCTGGTCGGCCCCCCGGGCGTGGGCAAGACCTCGCTCGGCGAGTCTGTGGCCAGGGCCCTGGGCCGAACGTTCGTCCGGGTGTCGCTGGGCGGTATCCACGACGAGGCCGAGATCCGGGGGCACCGTCGCACCTACGTGGGCGCGCTGCCCGGGCGCATCGTGCGCGGCCTGAAGGAGGCCGGCACGAAGAACCCCGTGTTCATGCTGGACGAGATCGACAAGGTGGGCTCGGACTGGCGGGGCGACCCGTCGAGCGCGCTGCTCGAGGTCCTCGACCCCGCGCAGAACCACACGTTCCGCGACCACTACCTGGAGGTTGACCTCGACCTGTCCGAGGTGCTGTTCATAGCCACCGGCAACGTGGCCGAGACGATCCCCGGGCCGCTGCTCGACCGGATGGAGGTCATCCGGATCGACGGCTACACGGAGGACGAGAAGGTCGCCATCGCCCGAGACCACCTGCTGCGCAGGCAGATCGAGCGGAACGGCCTCCAAGAGGGCGAGGTCGAGATCACCGACGAGGCCCTCCTCGCCGTGATCGCCGACCACACGCGGGAGGCCGGCGTCCGGAACCTCGAGCGCGAGCTGGGCAAAGTGCTGCGCAAGGTCGCCACGAGGATCGCGTCCGCACAGGCCACCGCTCCAGTGACGGTCGGCGTGACCGACATCCGCGACTACCTCGGCCGGCCGAAGTTCTTCTTCGAGGCGGGCGAGCGGACCAGCGTGCCAGGCGTTGCCACCGGCCTCGCCGTGACCGGCACCGGCGGCGACGTGCTGTTCATCGAGGCCACCCGTATGGACGGCGAGCCGGGGCTGGCGCTCACCGGCCAGCTCGGCGACGTGATGAAGGAGTCGGGCGAGATCGCGCTCTCCTACGTCCGGTCGCACGCGGCGAAGCTGGGCATCGATCCCGGGCAGCTGACCGGGCGGTTCCACGTCCACATCCCGGCCGGCGCGGTGCCGAAGGACGGCCCGTCCGCCGGCGTGACCATGGTCACCGCCCTGGCGAGCCTCCTGACCGACCGGCCGGTGAAGAGCACGGTCGGGATGACCGGCGAGGTCACGCTCCAGGGCCGGGTGCTGCCGATCGGCGGCGTGAAGCAGAAGGTGCTCGCGGCGCACCGGGCCGGACTCGCGGAGGTCATCCTGCCGAAGCGGAACGAGGGGGATCTCGACGACGTTCCTCAGCAGGTGCGCGAGGAGATCGCGTTCCATCCCGTCGAGACCATCGACGAGGTCCTAGCGCTCGCCCTCGAGCCGGCGGAGGGAGTGGCCGCGGCCGCCGTGGCGTAGGCTACGCGGGTGGCGTTCCTGGATCCACGTAAGCGAACGCATGCGCACGCCGGCAAGCGGCTCCGCACGGAGCTGATCGTGTGGCTCACCACCGTGGCGCCCGAGGGGCGACCTCAGTCGACGCCGGTGTGGTTTCTGTGGGACGGCGACGTGTTCCACGTGTACAGCCAACCGGACAAGCCCAAGCTTCGCAACATCCGGGCGAACCCGCGCGCGTCTCTCCACCTAGAGGGGGGCGAGGAGGGAAGCGACGTCGTGACCTTCGAAGGCAGGGCCGAGCCCGCGACGAACGCGGCCCCCGCAACGTCCAGCCCCGAATACATCAAGAAGTACCGGCGACACATCGAGGGATTCGGGTGGACACCGGAGAGCTTCGCCCATGATTACTCGGTTGCGCTTCGCATCACTCCCTCCCGAGCGAGGATCTGGAGAGACTGAGTTGCGAGCGCTGGTGGCCGCGCCCGGTAAGCCCGGCGGCATCGAGCTCCGTGAGGTGCCGGAGCCTCGGCCATCGGCGATCGAGGCCGTGGTCGAGGTGCGAGCGGTCTCGCTGAACCGTGGGGAGTGCGTCACACTGCGGCAGCAGACCGAGGACGGCTGGCGCCCCGGATGGGACCTGGCGGGCATCGTGGCCGAGCCTGCGGCCGATGGGATCGGGCCGGTGGAGGGAGCCCGCGTCGTCGCCTGGGTGAACGGCGGCTCGTGGGCCGAGCGCGCCGCCGTCCGGACCGACCACCTGGCGGAGATCCCGGACGGGCTGGACTTCGACGTCGCGTCCACGCTGCCCGTGGCCGGGCTCACCGCGCTCGGCACGCTTGCCCGTGGAGGCTCGCTCCTCGGGAAACGGGTGGCGATCACCGGGGGCGCCGGCGGCGTCGGACGGTTCGCCGTCCAGCTCGCGCACCAGGGCGGGGCTCATGTCACCGCCATCATCGGTCGCCCCAGACGGGCCGAGGGTCTGTCCGAGCTCGGGGCGGATGACATCGTGGTCGGGTTCGAGCAGGAAGGTGAGCCGCTCGACCTAATCCTGGAATCGGCCGGCGGGCCCTCGCTCGCAACGGCGATCGCCCGGCTCGCGCCGAGGGGCGTCATAGTCTCGTTCGGCAACTCCGCGAACAAGACCACCCATTTCGATGTACGGACCCTCTACCGGAAGGGCGCGGCCCGCATCGAGGGGTACTTCGTAACCTGGGAACTGCTCCACGGGCGGATCGGCGCAAGGGAGCTGTCGTATCTGGCCTCACGTGCCGCGAACGGCGAGCTCGAGTCGCGGGTGGACCTTCGCGTGAGCTGGCGCGACGCCGCATCGGCCATCGACGCGCTGCTCCAGCGCCGCGTAGCCGGCAAGGCCGTCCTCACGGTCGACTAACCGCCTGCGACAATCTGGCCGGATGCTGGAGCTGGTCAACCTGTCTCGCCGGTTCGGCGACGTCGTCGCGCTCGACTCCGTGTACTTCTCCGTGGCCGAGGGCGAGATGGTGGGCTTCGTCGGACCGAACGGAGCCGGCAAGACGACCGCCATGCGTATCGCCCTCGGCGTGCTGGAGCCTGACCACGGCGAGGTCCGGTGGCGGGGCAGGCCGGTCGACGCGGCCACTCGCCGGCGGTTCGGCTACATGCCGGAGGAGCGCGGCCTGTACCCGAAGATGCGGGTGCTCGACCAGCTGGTCTACCTGGCCCGACTGCACGGCCTGTCAAAGACCGACGCACTCACGGAGTCCCGGAGGATGACCGAGGTTCTTGGCATCGCCGGACGAGCCCGCGACCGGACGGACGCGCTGTCGCTCGGGAACCAGCAGCGGGTGCAGCTCGCGGCCGCCCTGGTCCACCGGCCGGAGGTCCTCGTCCTGGACGAGCCCTTCTCCGGCCTGGACCCCGTGGGCGTGGACGTGCTGTCAGGTGTTCTTCGCGAACAGGCCGCGGCTCGTGTGCCGGTGGTCTTCTCCAGCCACCAGCTCGACCTGGTGGAGCGGCTGTGCGAGTCCGTCGTGCTGATCGACCGAGGGCGGATCGTGGCAGAGGGGAAGATCTCACACCTCCGCGCCGCCGACCCGCGTCGGCTGGTTCGGGTTGAGGTGGCCGGGGCCGATCCGAGCTGGTACGCGAGGCTTTCGGGCGTCCGCGTCCTCGACCCGCTGCCGGAGGGCGCGATCCTCGAGCTTTCCGACTCGATCCAGGAGCGCGACGTACTCGACGCGGCGCGGGTCGCCGGTGACGTTCGCCATTTCAGCGTTGTGCGGCCCTCTCTCACCGAGATCTTCCGGAAGGCGGTGCAGGAGTGAACGTGCAGAGCGACCGGGGCGCGTTCCGGCTGGTGGCCCGCCGCGAGTTCGTCGAGCGGGCCCGCGATCGGAGCTTCATCGTCTCCACGGCAATCACGCTGCTCGTCCTGGTCGGGTTCATCCTGGTGAACGCGTTCCTGGGCGGCGAGACCCGGTTCGAGCTCGGCGTGGCCGGGGATGGCTCGGTGGCCACGGCCCGTGCGGTGGAGGCTACGGCTCCTTCCCTCGGGTTCACCGTGTCTCTGGAGACGTTCGAGTCCGAGTTGCGGGCGAACGCGGCGATTCGCGACGGTTCGGTGGATGCGGTGCTGGTCGACGGGCGGCGAGTGGTGGTGATGTCCGAGGCCCCCGAGCAGCTCCTGGCGGTCATCCAGGTGGTCTCCACACGGGAGCGGACCGCCCGGAAGCTCCAGGCAGCGGGGCTCACGCCGGAGGAGGTCGAGCGGGCTCTCGATGCGACTCCTCTGCCGGTGCAGGCCCTCGAGCCCCTGGACGAGCGGAGCGAGGAGAGCTCGGTCGTGGCGTTCGTGGGCGTGCTCGCGCTGTACGGGCAGCTGCTCTCGTACGGGTACTGGGTGGCCTCGGGTGTGGTCGAAGAAAAGGCGTCCCGCGTGGTGGAGGTCCTCCTGGCCACGATCCGGCCGACGCAGCTCCTGCGAGGCAAGATCCTGGGGATCGGACTGCTCGGGCTGTGCCAGCTCCTGGTGATCGGCGTGGTGGGACTCACCGTCGCCCGCGCCGCCGGGACCCTCACGTTCCCTGCCGGAGCGCTTGCCGCGACGGGGGCGGTGGTGCTGTGGTTCGTGCTGGGGTTCTTCTTCTACTCGAGCCTGTTCGCCGTGGCCGGCGCGATCGTGCCTCGCCAGGAGGATCTCCAGACCACCATGACCCCGCTCACGATCCTGGTCCTCGTGTCGTTCCTCATCGGGATCAGCGCGGTGGGCGATCCGTCCACCACGCTCGCCACGGTGGCCTCGCTGTTGCCGTTCTCGGCGCCGCTCGTGATGCCATCGCGCATGGTGCTCGGCCAGCTCTCCGTGTGGCAGGGGCTCCTGTCGGCGGGCATCATCGTTGGCGCGACCTTCGCGCTTATCCCGCTGGCCACCCGGATGTACTCGAACGCGGTGCTCCGCACGGGCCGGGTTCGGATCCGGGACGTCCTGCGGGGCGAGCCGTAGCGCTCCGGGCGACTACCTCGCAACGGCGTCCAGGCGACTACCTTGCAGCGACGCCCCCCGGCTAGGTCGCGACGAGCTCCGCGCACATCTCCTCGAACACCCGCGAGTGCAGGTCCACATCCTCCGCCGTCGTCGCCGGCGACATCAGCGCCATGTTGTGGAACGGCGTGAGCAGGATGCCGCGATTCAGCGCGTACAGATGCGTGAGCTGGGCCAGCTCGTGGTCGTCCGCCGCCGCGGCCTCGCCGCCCGTGGACGGGGGCGTGCGCGAGAACCAGTACTCGGCCCGGCATCCGAGGCGCTGGACCTCCCACGGGAGGCCGTGCTTCGCGATGGAAGCCTTCACGCCTTCCGCCCACCGCTTCCCCAGCTCGATCATGCGTTCGAACGCCTCGTCGGTGAGAACGTGCTCCAGGGTGGCCCGCATCGCCGCAAGGGAGAGGGCGTTGCCCGAGAGCGTGCCGCCGATCCCGCCGACGTCGGTGGTGGGGAGCGTGTCCATGAACGCCTGTGCCCGCTCCGCCACTTCCCCGCTCATGCCGTAGCAGGCGGCCGGGACCCCGCTCGCGAGCGGCTTCCCGATCGTGAGGAAGTCGGGCTCCAGGCCCCATGCTCGGGTCGCCCCGCCGGGCCCGGCGCAGATGCAGTGGGTCTCGTCGATCACCAGGTACGTGCGGTGTCGCCGCGTCAAGTCGCGGAGCGCCTCGTGGTAGCCCGGGTCCGGCAGCACGATGCCGATGTTGGTGAGGGCCGGCTCGGCCAGGACGCAGGCCACGTCCTCGTGGGTCAGGGCCTCCTCCAGGGCGGGCACGTCGTTGAACTCGACCACCCGCGTGGTCTGCGTGGGATCCACCGGCGGCCCGATGTTCCCGGGCCGGGGACCGGCGACGCCGTCCTCGATCGTGACGATGGTCTCGTCCACCGACCCGTGGTAGCAGTAGTTGAACACCAGGATCTTGGGCCGGCCGGTGATGGCTCGGGCCAGGCGGATGGCGAATCGGTTCGCGTCGGTCGCCGTGAGGCAGAACTGCCAGTAGGGGAGGCCGAACCGGCGGGCCATCTCCTCGCCCACCCAGATCGAGTCCTCGGTGGGCAACATCAGCGTGATGCCTTTGGCCGCCTGCTCGGCGATGGCCTGCACGGCGGCCTTCGGCGCGTGTCCGGTCATGCCCCCCGTGTCGCCGAGGCAGAAGTCGACGTAAGCGTGCCCATCCACGTCGGTGAACCTGGCGCCCTCCGCCTCCTCCACGAAGACCGGGTACGGTCCCGCCCACTCGGTCATCCACGGCATGGGGACCCCGGCCAGCAGCGAGCTCTTGCCCCGCTCGAACAGCTCTCCGGACCTGGGGTGCTCGCCGACGAAGCGCTCTACCTCACGGTCCCGGAGCTTGCGCAGCCGGCGGCGGTCCACGGTTGTCTGCACGGGCCCTCCTCGAAATGGGTGCGCCGAGCGTCGCGGATACGACCGGGGGCCGTCAAACCGCTGGGGGTCCGCGACCCGACGCCGAGCCGGTACCGTGGGAGTCGTGGACGCCCCCACCTGGACCCGCGAGCGTATCCGCCACGCGCTCTCGCTCCTCCGATACGGCCGGAATCAGGCGGCCACGGTGTACGACAGCATCGGGCCGGACTTCTTCCTAGCTCTCGACGAGGGCTGGCTGAACCTGGGGTTGTGGGAGGGCGACGGGTCCGACCAAGCCGAGGCGCCCCGCGCGGTCCGGCGGCTGGTCGAGACCCTCGCCTCGGACCTGCCGGAGGGCGGGATCGTCCTCGACGTGGGGAATGGGCTGGGGGCGCAGGATCCGCTGATCGCCGAGGTGGCGGCGCCGGAGCGGCTGATCGCGCTGAACATCACCGAATCGCAATTGCGCGCCGGCCGCGGCCTCCTTGCCGCGGCTGGTGCCCTTCCGGTGAACGCCGACGCGACCAGGATCCCCCTCCGCGATGCCAGCGTGGACGGCGTGATCAGCGTGGAGGCCGCGTTCCACTTCCCGTCGCGGGCCCGGTTCTTCGCCGAAGCGTTCCGGGTGCTCCGGTCGGGCGGCGTCCTCACGATGTCCGACGTCGCCACGCAGCGGATGCCGCGAACCCCCGTCGAGCTCGTGGCCGGCCTGACCCAGCTCCGCGTGTGGGGCCTGGGGCCCGGCGCCGTCGCCACCGCCGCCGACATCGCCGGCGCAGCCGAGGCCGAGGGGTTCCGGGGGCTCGACGTCCGGCTGGAGGGGGACCGGGTCATCGGCCCGGCCCTGGCCTTCGTCCGCCGGAAGCTCGAGCGGGACGGCCATGCCATCCCGACGTCGTTCCGGCTGGCGTGCCGGGCCATGCTGGCCCAGGTGGAACTGCTGTGGCGGCGGGGCCTGGTGGACTACGTGCTCCTGTCCGCGATCAGGCCGTGAACTGATAGGAGCCGCTCCCGTCGTCGAGCTCGCGGCGGAGGGCTCGAAGGGGCAGCGAGCCCAGCGCGAGCAATCGGTCGTGGAAGGCGGGCAGGGAGAAGGCAGCGCCCTCGCGCTCGGTCGCCTCTGTCCGCAGCCGCTCGATCTCGAACTGTCCGATCTTGTACGCGAGGGCCTGGCCTGGGAGGGTGATGTACCGGTCGGTCTCGATCTCCGCGTCGACGTGCGGGACGGCGGCCTCCTCCAGCTCGGTCACCGCCCGGTCCCGGCTCCACCCGAACGCATGGATCCCAGTGTCGACGATCAGCCTGGCGGCCCGGTGGGCTTGGGCGTCGAGCATCCCCAGGCGCTCCACGTCGTCCAGGAGCAGGCCCATCTCGTCGGCCAAGCGCTCGCTGTACAACCCCCAGCCTTCCGCGAAGGCCGCGCCGGCCAGGAGCCCGCCGAACCGCTTGAGGTTCGGGCGGTCGCCCATCTCCTGCTCGATGGCGATCTGGAAGTGATGGCCCGGGTTCGCCTCGTGGTAGGTGGTGGTCGGGAGGTGGTGGAGGGGCCGGTCGGACAGCTCGTAGCCGTTCACGTAGTAGATGCCGGGACGTGAACCATCCTCGGACGGTGGCTGGTAGAACGCGAACGGCATATCCGCCTCGCGGAACTCCTCGACCAGGCGGACCTCACAGCCCCGCTTGGGGAGACGGCCGAAGAACCCTGGCGCGGCCTCCCATCCCCGCCGGACCTGGTCCTCGGCCAGCCGGACCAGCTCCTCCTTCGAGGCGATCGTGTTTCGGCCGTTCGCGGAGAGCTCGGCGAGGGCGGTGGCGGGATCGGGGAACCCCAGCCGCTCCGCGCACCGCTGTCGTTCCTCCTGGATCCGGGCGAGGTCCTCCACGCCGAGCTGGTGTACCGCGCGGTCTTCCAGGTCCAGCGTGGTCCACGACAGAATCTCGGCCCCGTACATGGCGTCGCCGGCGGGCAGCGCACAGAGGCCGATGGTCTCGGTGGCGTGCGGGAGGTACTCCCGAAGCGTGGCCAGGAAGCCCTCCAGGGTCGGCATGACGGTCTCCCGGAGGACCCCGGCCACCCGTTCTCGACCCGCCGGATCGGATTCGGGGACCGGCATGACGGCCGGCGACGTCTCGGCCGGCGTGGCGAGCAAGCGCTCGAGCTGGGCCACGGCGCGCTCCACCACCACGCTCGGAGCGGTCACGCCGGCGTGAACGCCGTCCCGAGCCACCTCGGCGACCGCTTCGAAGAAGACCGGCGTGGCCGAGAGCCGGGCGAGGTAGCGATCCAGGCGCTCCGGGTTGTCGGCCCGCTGGAGCGACCCAAGCTCGCCGAGGAGCTGGCCGGGGCCCCACAGGTGGCTCACGACTTGGAGCCGGTCCAGGCGGTGCTCGATCTCGGCGAGTTCGCGCCGAGCGATGGCCTCGAGCATGTCGAGGGCTGTCCGCACGCCGACGTCCGGAACGGCGCTCCGGTCTATCTCGGCGAGGTCCTCGAGGGCCCGCCGGTGCATGGCCTCCCGGCGGGCCCGGCCCTCCTCGCCGGGGTCTGGGAGCCGGTCGTCGAACCGCTCGTCCCCGACCAGCGTGCCGAGGAGCGGGTCGTTCTCGAGCAGGCCCTCCCAGTACGCGTCGACGAGGGCTCGACCGCGATCGACCGCGTCCGTCATCTCTCCTCCTTCGGGGCCGGATCCGAACGACCAATCCTAGATCGGCGGCCTGCTTCCGGGATTTCCCCCGTTCGGGCCGTAGCGTGTGGGGCCAATGTCGGTGAGAACGTCGGTCAGGATCGCCGCCGTCCTCGCGTTGCCCGCGCTCCTCGTGGCGCTCGTCCCCGCGTCCCATCATCCGGGGACGGCCCGGAGGGGCGATCCGGCGGTCGCCGCGGTCCTCGGCTTGGCCGCCCCCGAGCCCGTCCGAGCCCGACGCTGCATCCGTCGCCGTCTATGCCGGCCTGGGGACGTGGGTCGACCTCGACGTGACGTGGAGGCACCCCCGCACCGCGGTGCGCAGGATGAGCGAGCGTGGGGTGGACACGCTGTACCTGGAGACCTCCAACTTCAGCCGGGGGAGTCC
>JBOGVI010000186.1:0-4432 GCA_050692695.1 Actinomycetota bacterium | reverse complement strand
CACATAACCGAGCCATCCTCGTCAACTCGAAACCATCGCTGACCGAGTTCTACGGTCGATAGGTCTCCCGCGATGTCCGTTGAGTCACCCACCCTGAGGGGTGCACCAATCGTGACACCCGCGGTGAGCAGCAGGTCCTGAGCTACTAGCGAAGAAGCGGCAGCCTCCTCGGTCGGGACGAGTCGGCCGTCAAACTGCTCTTCGCCGCCGATCCCGCTGGCTGCCGTACCGCTGCCGAGCGGCCTCGCCGGATGTGCCGAGCATCGCCCCGATCGCAGACCACGAATGGCCGTCGGCTCGTGCTCTGGCGACGGCCTCCGCGAGGTTGGCTTCGGCTTGAGCGCGCGCCAGGGTGGCCCGATGCACGGCGGCCAGAGAACGGGTACGAGCGCGATCCGTGGGATCCGGCTCGAACCTCTCGAAGCGCTGCGCGAGCTCCTCCGCTTGCTCGATGATCTCCTTCACAGTGCGTGGCATCCTCATCACCTCAGGAACTTCGGTCGGGCCTTCATCGCATGGACGATCACGGCCGTCCCGTCGCCGCTACGAACCATGCCGATCTCAAGCAACGCGCCCGATCGATCGGGACCGACCAGCATGACCAGGCCCTCGTCCAGGGCCCATGCGTCGATCGCGTTCCGATAGGCGTGCAGCATGTCTTCATCGTCAACGCCGTGCCTCCTGGCGCTCGAGGCGATCACGGGCTCCGGCGTCACCACGGAAAGGTACCTTGTCGTGTGAGGAATCGCAAGTTACCTTGGGGCGTGTCGATGGAACCTGGCGGCTAGCACTTATCCGGCGTCATGCCGCTTCCCTGTGGTATTCGTGGATCAAGCCGCCGAGACGATCGCGACGACTCACGCGGCCGTGGCCGCCAGCCTCGCACGTCGACGGCTCCGGTACCGCCAACTGGAGGCCGCGGTGGGGCCGGCTCGCGTTGTAGTGCGTCGCGAACTCCCGCAGGATTCGCTCCAGGTCGCGTCGGCCGAGGACCAGGAGGTGGTCCAGGCATTCCGCACGAGCGGTCCTCACCCATCGTTCCGCGAAGGCGTTCGCCCTCGGGGCCCGAACCGGGGTCTTGATGATTTGGGCGCCTTCGGTCCGGACCACTTCGTCGAACGGACCGGAGAACTTCGAGTCTCTGTCGCGGATCACGAACCGGATCTCTTGAAGCAGCTCCCCCACCGCGAGGTTCCTAGCTTGCTGGGTCACCCAGGCCGAATCCGGGGTCCTGGTGACCCCGAGAACGTGCACGCGACGAGACCCGAGCTCGATCGCGAACAGCACGTACAAGGTCCGGAGCCAGGCAGTCTCCACTGTGAAGAAGTCGAACGCCAGGACCCCGTGGGCCTGGGCCCGGAGGAACTCGCTCCACGAGGGGCCGCTCCGCCGGGGAGCGGGACCGAGGCCGTGCCGACGAAGGACCACTCGGATGGCGGTGGCCGAAACCCGAACGCCGAGCTTTAGCAGCTCGCCTCGGATCCTGAGGTAGCCCCATCTCGGGTTCTCCTCGGCGAGCCGAGTGATGAGTTGCACCGTCTCCTGATCCAGTCCCGGTCTGCCCGCTCTCCGGTACCTATACGTCCACTTGCGTCGGACGAGCTGCTGGTGCCACCGGAGCAGCGTTCGAGGGGTCACGAGGAACGCCCTCCACCGCTCTTTCGGCAGGATCCGGCTGGCCGCGGCGAGCAGCATTCGGTCCCGTCTGCGGAACAGCGGCCGGCGAGCGCCCCGAGAGAGCACTTTGACCTGATGTCGAAGGACCAGCAGTTCGACCTCCCGTTCCAGGTCACTGCGACTTGAAGAGGCCAGTGCCTGGAGCAGACGGCGCAAGACGAAGTAGACGAGCGAGAGCAGCATCGGGCGCCTCCTTCGAGGGACGAGGGAAGTCGGTGATGCTACTCATCGTCGCTGCTCACGGGCGGTGTCGCGATTTGCGTACCCCTCAGGTCACCGAGCGCGGTGAAGTCGCTCTCGCCCTTCGACCCCACCATGCCGCAGAGCCTTCGTCCGGGAGTCGGACGGCGCATAGGGGTCGCGCTAGCGCTTCAAGCCGCGTTCGAGCCGCCGGAGCCGTTCGTCCAGGAGGTGCGCGCGCTCTTCGGAGTTGTCATATGACTTACCGTCATGCCTCCGTCGTGGCGCGGGCCGACTCGACGAGCTGACCGGGGTGAACGGGCCTGATCCGTCGCGGGATGCGGACCAGATCGGGACCGACCCAGTGGCTCCCTCCCGCGCCGGCGGCCTCGTCATGCAGGAAGTGCGCAGCGTACCAGAGGACGACGTCGGTGTTCGCGACCAGCTCGGCCGGCGACCGGAAGGTGTCGAGGTGCGCCGCCGACAGCGCCGGGTTGGTGGTGAAGCCGACGCCGTCGTCGATCTCGTTCCAGTGATACCGCAGGACCCACAGGTCGCCGACGCCATAGGAGGTCTGGTTCCCGTCGTTTGGGCCGGGCTTGAGCAGATAGCCCTCGCCCGTGGACGCGTTGGTGACCCTCCATTGCCGCTTGTGCGAGGCGTCGCGCGGCCGGCGAATCTCGTAGGTCTTCATGTGCCAGTTGGAGGATCCGATGATCGGCGGGTCATTGTACTCCTCCACGAGGTTGTTCCACGCCGTCACGATGTCGAAGTCGAGCCGCCAGTACACGTGGTGGTGATGCGGCTTGCACGTGCACGGGTTCGCGGTGCCAGCGAACCCGAACCGCGGCCGGATCGTCCCGTTCGTGTGCAGGCGCCACTCGCTGATGTAGCGATACCAGCCCGCGCGCATTTCGCTAACGAGCACGACCTCCTGGCCCTGGACATAGATCGCGACGCCTCGGAAGTTCCCCGCGTCGTTCCCGGTGTCGAGGATGGTCTGGGCGGGCGAATAGCAGACCCGGTATCCGGGGACGACGTCGAAGCCGAGCGGCGCTTCGAAGCACGTCTCCTGGTCCTGCCAGTCTCGGTACGTCGGCCCGCAGCCGATTTCCGTTCCCTCGGACGAGTACTCGACGTTGAGGATCGGGACGTGCGCACGGTAGAGCACGCGCCGCCCGCGGTAATCGACGAACCGGAGCTCAACGCCGGAGCCGTTGGTCCCCGAAGACGCCGCCGGACGCAGGACGAGGAAGCGCCAGACCGTCTGGCCGCCCTGCGTCACGGTCACCCACACCTGTCCGCCCGTTCCGGTGCTGGCGCATCCCTCCACGCCCGGCGGCGGCTCGCACTCGCCGACGTCGGGCCGTGGGAACAGCGGATGGTCGCGGATGATCGCCCGGTCGAACATCCGAACCCCGACGAACCGGTGTGACGGGCTCTCCCCGGTCGAACGGAGCCCAACGTTCACGACCCGCTCCATGCGGCCGTCCGGGAGCTCCTCGTCGAGCACTGGGGGCATCGGCCGGTACGTCTGGATCGCTCCGGTCTTGATCTCGCGCCGCATCCCGCGGTCGTGCATTACGACGTCCACCGCGGCCTCGAACTCCTCGTCGCTCGGCAGGGGCTGGCTCGCGAACTCGCTCACCCGAACGTCGCCCTGACTCTCGGGGTCGATCGCCGCCAAGTCGCCCTCGACCTGGACCGTGCGGCCGTTCGTGTAGTCGTAGATCACGGCTCGGAACCGATCGTCGGGACAGGGGCTTGCGGACTTCGTGTCCTCGGGAAGCGAACGCACCGAGAGGACACGGTGCTCGGTCCCCTCCAGCAGCGCCCGGACCGACGGGTGCAGGAGCACCTGCTCGGCGGCCGGCGCGAACCGATCGTCGCTCGGCCCGAAGGCCGTCGCGGTCAGCTCGGGCGGCTCCCCCTCGCCCTCGTCCGGAGCGTGCGTTTCGTCATCCTCCGGGGGCTCGCCGCCCGGCTCGTCGTGCTCGTGCGGATGGTTATGGTGCTCGGAACCGTCCGTCATGGCCGCCCTCCCTCGGCGCTCGGATCGTGTGACTCAACGTCTTCACGGCAACGTCGGCCACCACGTAAACCGTACCGAGGTCTTCAAGTCGGCCATCTCGGCTACGGCGACGTCGAGCGCCGGTCGAGACCAGACGGCGATGCGGTGGACTAGTCCGCCAGGTAGCGAGCGAGAGCGAACCCGCCGGGGGCGAGGCCGTTCCCCTGAACCTCGCCGAGGGTCCCCGCCACGATCCGCCTCCCGTCGGGCTGGATGGCCACCGCGCTCGCCCAGGCGTCCCCGTCACCTGACATGTTCAGGAAACAGGTGTCTCGCGCCAGTGGAGTGGACATTTTGGACTGCCCCTCGTGGCCGCCCAGGCCGAGCAAGTGGAACGAACTCGAAGAAAGACCTGCTCACGGGCCCGATCCGAGTTTTTGTGCCCTACACGCATCAGGTGAAGCAACACCACCGGGTACCCGGCGACCGAGAGCCCCGCCGCCGTCAGGAGGATGAGGAGCCTTCGCGAATCTTCACGCATCGTTCAAAGGCAGCGTGCCACGG
>JBOGVI010000185.1:0-9799 GCA_050692695.1 Actinomycetota bacterium | reverse complement strand
CTCTCCGCCGCCCTCCTCCACGACGTCGTGGAGGACACCGAGGTCACGCTGGGCGAGCTGGAGACGGAGTTCGGCCCCGACGTGGCGCGGATCGTGGACGGCCTCACGAAGCTCCAGACCATCGCGTTCAAGTCTCGCGAGCAGGAGCAGGCCGAGAACGTCCGCAAGATGATGGTGGCCATGGCCGGCGACATCCGGGTCCTGCTGATCAAGCTGGCCGACCGACTGCACAACATGCGGACCCTGGGAGCCCTATCGCCCGGGAAGCAGCGGGAAAACGCCACCGAGACCTTGGAGATCTACGGCCCACTCGCGCACCGACTCGGCGTGCAGCAGGTCAAGTGGGAGCTGGAGGACCTGGCGTTCAAGACGTTGTATCCCGGCCCCTACCGGGAGATCGCCAGCCTGGTGGAAAAGCGCCGCGGCGACCGCCAGCAGTACGTCGAGACGGTGCTTGGCGCGGCCCGGAACCGATTGCGCGAGGCCGGGGTCCGGGCCGAGGTCGAAGGCCGTCCGAAGCACCTGTACTCCATCTACGAGAAGATGGTGCTCGGCGGCAAGGAGTTCAACGAGATCTACGACCTCGCCGGCATGCGCATCCTGGTGGACTCGGTGCGCGACTGCTACGGCGCGCTCGGCGCGATCCACTCCCTGTGGAAGCCGGTCCCCGGCCGGTTCAAGGACTACCTCGCGATGCCTAAGTCGAACATGTACCAATCGCTCCACACGACGGTGGTGGGGCCGCAGGGACGCGCCATCGAGGTCCAGATCCGGACCCACGAGATGCACCGCACTGCTGAGTACGGCATCGCCGCGCACTGGCGCTACAAGGAGGGCCGCGACGGCAAGAAAGCCAAGGAGGCCGCCGACCTGGCGTGGCTCGGCCACATGATGGAGTGGCTGAAGGACATGGCCGACCCCCGGGAGTTCATGGAGGGCCTGAAGATCGACCTGTACCGGGGGCAGGTCTTCGTGTTCACGCCGAAGGGAGACGTGGTCAACCTCCCGGCCGGCGCCACACCGGTGGACTTCGCGTACTCCATCCACACGGAAGTCGGGCACCGTACCATCGGGGCCAAGGTGAACGGGAAGCTCGTGCCGCTCGACTACGAGCTTCGGACGGGCGACACGGTGGACGTCCTCACGTCAAAGGCCGAGGGCGAGGGCCCGTCCCAGGATTGGCTGAAGTTCGTGGTCACGCCGCGGGCCCGGAGCAAGATCCGCCAGTGGTTCTCCAGGGAGCGGCGGGAGGACGCCCTGGAGGAAGGCCGCGAGCAGCTCCACCGCCTGATGCGCAAGCAGAACGTGCCGTTCAAGCGGCTGGCCACCGAGGAGGCATTGCACCAAGTGGCCGAAGAGATGAAGTTCCCCGACCTCGAGTCGCTTTACGTGGCCGTGGGGGAGGGGCACGTCTCGCCCCAGTCCGTGGTGGCCCGCCTGACCCGGGCCGTCTCGGGGACGACCGAGGAGGATGCCACCGAGGTCCCCCTGGCCCGGCCGGTCAGGGTGGGGCAGCCCGACATCACGTCGGGCGTGGTCGTCCCGGGCTCCGCGGACGTGTGGGTTCGGCTGGCCCGGTGCTGCACGCCGGTGCCGGGCGACGAGATCATGGGGTTCGTCACGAGAGGACAGGGCGTGTCGGTCCACCGCGCCGACTGCCCGAACGCCCGGGGGCTGGGGAAGGAGCCGGAGCGGCTGATCGACGTGAGCTGGCGGACCGGGAGGCCGACCTCGTTCGTCGCCACCATCCAGGTGGAGGCCCTGGACCGCACCCGGCTGTTGTCCGACGTGGCCACGGCCCTGTCCGACCACCACGTGAACATCCTCTCGGCCACCTCCGCGGTGGGCCGGGACCGCATCACCTCGCTTCGGTTCACTTTCGAGCTCGCCGACATCGCCCATCTGTCGCAGCTGCTGTCGGCGGTAAGGAAGGTGGAGAACGTCTACGACGCCTACCGCGTCGTCCCTCGGTAGCGCGGGGATGAGGGTCGTCCTCCAGCGCGTTGTACGCGCCACCGTGCGCGTGGGCGACGAGATCGTGGCCGAGATCGGGCCGGGCCTCGTCCTCCTGGTGGGGGTGGGCGGCGACGACGCGTTCGGCGAGTACGATCGGCTGGCCGAGAAGGTCTTCAACCTGCGGGTGTTCGAAGACGACCGGGGCAAGATGAACCGGTCGCTGTCGGACGCGGGCGGCGAGATCCTGGTGGTCCCCCAGTTCACACTGTATGGCGACGTGCGAAAGGGCCGGCGACCGTCCTGGGCGAAGGCCGCGCCGCCGGAGGTCGCCGCCGACCGAGTGGAGGCGTTCGCGCGAGCCCTGGAGGCCCGGGGGGCGGTGGTCAAGCGAGGCGCGTTCCGGGAGCACATGGAGGTGGAGCTGGTGAACGACGGCCCGGTCACGCTGATGATAGACGCAGCGGACATGTAGGTTCCCCCAACTCGCCACGGGCTAAGATGGCCGCCCGATGTACCTCGATGCGTTCTCCGACAACTCGTTCGAGACCAACTGCTGGCTGATCGGAGTCGACCAGACCGACGACGCTGTCGTCGTGGACCCCGGGTTCTCGCCCGGCCGGGTCCGGGCCATGCTTAAGGCCGAGGGGAAGCGCCCGGTGGCGGTCCTGGCCACCCACGGTCACTTCGACCACATCGGGGCAGCCGCCGAGTTCTGCGGCGACGAGCTTCCTTTCTACATTCATGAGGCCGACGCGCCGGCCCTCACCGATCCGGAGGCCTGGGGAGCCGGATACGCCACGCCGCCGGTCCCGGTGAAGGACGTCCGGACCGTGGTCGAGGGCGAGGAGATGACCTTCGCCGGGTTCCGCATCGAGGTCCTGCACACCCCGGGCCACACGCCCGGAAGCGTCTGCTACCGCACGGACGGCTGGGTGCTGTCGGGCGACCTGGTCTTCGCCGGCTCCATCGGCCGGAGCGACTTCCCGAACAGCTCGCCCGAGGACATGGACCGGAGCC
The DNA here is from genome assembly GCA_050692695.1 of Actinomycetota bacterium. Classification (GTDB taxonomy): domain Bacteria; phylum Actinomycetota; class UBA4738; order UBA4738; family HRBIN12; genus AC-69. The sequence goes on along the minus strand of JBOGVI010000185.1, from coordinate 6,826 downwards.
TCCGGCGGTTCCTGGAGCTGTCGGACCCCCTCGACGTGTTCCCCGGTCACGGCCCTCGGACCACGGTGGGCCGCGAGCGGTCCCGGAACCCGTTCCTGGCGGAGCTCCGATAGATGGAGCTCGGGCCGCCGAGGGGGACCGCGGACCTGTTCCCGCCGAGGTCGGAGGCCCTCCTCGGGCTGGCGGAGGAGGCGCACCGGACCGCGCGGCTGTTCGGATACCGGTACGTCGAGACCCCAGCCTTCGAGCAGACCGAGCTGTTCGCGCGGACGTCGGGCGAGTCCTCGGACGTCGTGACCAAGGAGATGTACACGTTCGAGGACAAGGGTGGGCGGTCGGTCACCCTCCGGCCGGAGAGCACCGCGCCGGTGGTGCGGGCCGCCCTACAGCGACTGCACGACCTGCCCCTCCCCTTCAAGGCGTTCTACGTGCACCTGAACTGGCGGCACGGAAGGCCCCAGGCCGGGCGCCTCCGGGAGTTCCGGGTGTTCGGGGTGGAGGTCCTGGGCACCGCGGCGCCGGGGGCGGACGTGGAGGTCGTGGCCGTGGGCGACCGGTTCCTCCGGGAGCGGGGGCTCCGGCAACTCACCTTGCTGGTGAACTCGATCGGCGACGAGGTGTGCCGGCCGGCGTACCGGGAGAAGCTCGTGGCCTTCCTGGAGCAGCACGCGGATGAGCTGTGTGAGGACTGCCGGCAGAGGATCCATACGAACCCGATGCGGACCTTCGACTGCAATGAGGAGGGCTGTCGCCGGGTCATGCGCGACGCGCCGGTCATCTCGGACCACTTGTGCGATCCGTGCGCTGAGCACTTCGCCGGGGTGCGAGACGGGCTGGACGACGAGGGCATCGCGTACCAGCACGACCCCCGCCTGGTCCGGGGGCTCGACTACTACACGAGGACGGCCTTCGAGTTCGTCTCCGCCGTCCTGTCCCCGGCGCAGGCCACGGTGTGCGGGGGCGGGCGGTACGACGGGCTGGCCGAGGCCCTGGGGGGCCGGCCCCTCCCGGGTGTGGGGTTCGGCGCCGGGCTGGACCGCATCCTGCTGGCCATGGAGGGCGAGGGGGTGTCGGCGCCCGCGCCCGGAGCGCCCACCTGTTACGTGGTCATGATCGGCCGGGAGGCGGAGGCTGCCGGCCGTGACCTGATGCGGGTCCTGCGGGCCGCTGGCATCTCGGCGGCGACCGGCTTCGAGGAACGTCCCCTGAAGGCGCAGCTGCGCGCGGCCGACCGAGCGGGCGCGGCGTTCGCGGCCATCCTGGGCGAGCGAGAGGTGGCCAAGGGGACGGCCACCGTGAAGCGTCTTGCGGACGGGGTGGAGGAGCGGGTTACCATCGAGGACGTGCCGGCCCGGCTGGCGAAGCTCGATGTCTGAGCTCGCCACCTCCATGCGGACGCACGCCTGCGGCGAGCTCCGCGCCGAGCACGTCGGGTCCGACGTCGGCCTGTGCGGCTGGGTGGCCCGCCAACGGGACCATGGAGGCCTGACCTTCGTGGACCTCCGTGACCGCGAGGGCCTGGTGCAGCTGGTGTTCCACCCGGAGGAGGCGCCCGAAGCGAAGGCGGCGGCCCAGCAGCTCAAGACCGAGTCGGTGGTCCGGGTGACCGGCGAGGTCCGCCACCGGCCAGAGGGCACGGTGAACCCTGCACTGCCGACCGGCGAGGTGGAGGTCACCGTGCGCACGGTGGAGGTGCTCGCGGTGGCCGACACGCCGCCGTTCCCCATCGAGGACCGGGTCGAGGCCGACGAGCTCCTCCGGTTGACGTACCGCTACCTCGACCTCCGGCGCCCGGAGATGACCCGGATGTTGCGCCTTCGGCACACGATCAACGGGATCATCCGCGACCACATGGAAGGACTGGGGTTCATCGAGGTCGAGACACCGCTGCTCACCCGGAGCACCCCGGAAGGGGCCCGCGACTTCCTGGTTCCCTCGCGCCTGTGGCCCGGGTCGTTCTACGCCCTCCCCCAGTCGCCCCAGCAGCTCAAGCAGCTGCTGATGGTGGCGGGCCAGGACCGTTACTACCAGATCGTCCGGTGCCTCCGAGACGAGGCTCCCCGGGCCGACCGGAGCTTCGAGTTCACCCAGCTCGACGTGGAGATGTCCTTCGTGGACGAGGAGGACGTCTTCGCCGTGATCGAGCCGCTGTACGCCAGGATCGTCCGCGACGTCCTGGGAGTCGAGGTGTCCGTGCCGTTCCCCCGCCTCACCTATCAGGACATGTTGGCGAGGTTCGGGACCGACAAGCCCGACCTCCGGTTCGGCATGGAGCTGGCCGACCTCAGCAAGGTGCTCGCCGGCACGGGCTTCCGGGCGATCGCATCGGTCCTCGCCGAGGGCGGCACGGTGAAGGGGCTCGCGGCGCCGGGCGGCTCGGAGCTCTCCCGCCGCGAGCTGGACGACCTGGTCCAGGTCACGAAGGAGCGCGGCGCCGCCGGGCTGGTCTGGTTGGTGGTGGAGGACGGCTCGATCCGCTCGCCCGTGGAGAAGCACCTCTCGAAGGAGGAGGCGAGGGGAGTGATCGAGGCGACCGGAGCACGAACCGGCGATCTGGTCCTGATCGTGGCCGACCGGGCCGACCGGGCCGACGTCGCCCTGGACGGCCTGCGCCGGCAGATGGCGCTCCGCCTCGAGCTGATCCCGGAGGGGGAGTGGCGGTTCTGCTGGATGGTCGAGCCCCCCCTGTTCGAGTGGAGCGAGGAGGAGGACAAGTGGGTCTCGGTTCACCACCCGTTCACCTCTCCGGAGTCGGAGGACCTCGGCCCGGAGACCGCCAAGGCTCGCGCGTACGACCTGGTCCTGAACGGCTTCGAGCTTGGTGGGGGCAGCATCCGGATCAACCACCCCGACGTGCAGCGAAAGGTGTTCGACGTGCTGGGCCTCACCCCGGGGGAGACCGAGGAGAAGTTCGGCCACCTCATCCGGGCGTTCAGGTACGGTGTCCCTCCGCACGGCGGCATCGCCATGGGCCTCGACCGCCTGGCGATGCTGATGGGGGGGAAGGAGTCCCTCCGCGACGTGACGGCGTTCCCCAAGGCCCAGTCGGGCCAGGACCCCTTGACCGGGGCGCCCGCGCCCGTCCCGGACGAGCAGCTCCGCGAGCTCGGCATCAGGGTGGTCGGGGCCGCTCGGGGCAAGAAAGACGATTGATGCATGCCTACCGCGCTGACCGACTTCGACCTCGAGCTCTTGACCGGTACGAACTTCGCCCAGTTCGTCACGCTGAACCCGGACGGCACACCGCATGCCACCGTGACCTGGGTTGACGCTTCGGACGAGCATGTCCTGGTGAACACGGCGGCCGGCCGGAGGAAGGACCGCAACGTGCAGCGGGACCCGCGGGTGGCGGTCTGCGTGGTCCACCGCGACGACCCCTACCGTTGGATCACGGTGCAGGGGGCGGTCGTCGAGCGGCTGATCGGCGAGGAGGCCGACGGGCACATCGACTTCCTGTCCAGGAAGTACGACGGGAAGCCGTGGAGCCCCGTGGATGGACAGGTCCGCGTGCAATACCGTATCCGTCCGGACCAGATCATCCGACACCGTGAGTAGGGTTGTGGCCGACCTTCCCCTTGCGACCAGGATGCGGCCCCGCTCGTTCGACGAGTTCGTGGGGCAACCTCACCTCCTGGGCGCTGGGACGACGTTGACCAGGTTGCTGGAGGGAGGGCACCTCCCCTCGGTCCTTCTGTGGGGCCCCGCCGGGAGCGGGAAGACCACCCTCGCGTACCTGCTGGCCGATGCGGTGGGCGCCGAGTTCGTTCAGCTGTCGGCGGTAGCCTCCGGTGTTGCCGATGCGCGCAAGGTCATGGAGCGGGCGAAGGGCGGGTTGTTCCGCATGGTGCTGTTCGTGGACGAGGTCCACCGATGGAGCAAGGCCCAGCAGGACGTCCTGCTTCCGGTGGTGGAAGACGGGACCATCACGCTGATCGGCGCCACCACCGAGAACCCGTACTTCTCGCTCGTCACACCGCTCTTGTCCCGGTGCCTTCTGCTCCGGCTGGAGCCGCTCACGCCGGAGGAGGTCCGCAGCCTCCTTACCCGGGCCCTCGATGACGAGGAGCGGGGCCTCGGCACCCTCTCGGTGAAGGTGGGTGAGGAGGCCTTGGACCACCTGGTCGAGGTGAGCGGAGGGGACGCCCGGATCGCGCTCATGGGACTCGAGGCGGCGGTACTGGCGGCGAAGGTCGCCGGCGAAGACACCGTGACCCTGGAGCGGGCGGCCGACGCCGTGCAGAAGAAGGCCATCGTGTACGACCGCCAGGGCGACGCCCACTACGACGTGATCTCGGCGTTCATCAAGAGTATCCGGGGATCGGACCCCGACGCCGCATTGTTCTGGCTGGCCCGGATGCTCGAGGCCGGGGAGGACCCCAGGTACATCGCCCGGCGGATGGTCGTTCACGCCTCCGAAGACATCGGGCTGGCCGACCCCCGAGCCCTGCTGGTCGCCGTGGCGGCGGCCCATGCCGTGGAGTACGTAGGACTGCCGGAGGCCCGGCTGAACCTGGCCCAGGCGGCGCTGTACCTGGCCAAGGCCCCCAAGTCGAATAGCGTCATCGAGGCCCTCGGCAAGGCCACCGAGGACGCGGCGGCCAGCGACCCGGTGCCGCTTCACCTTCGGGAGGCCGGGACGCCGACGGCGCGGCGGCTCGGACACGGGAAGGGATACCGGTACCCGCACGATTTCCCCGGCCATACGGTGGAACAGGAGTACCGTCCCGTGCGCTTCTCCGGCAAGCGGTACTACGAGCCATCGGGCCAGGGTGAAGAGACCGGCGAAGCGGCGGAGCGGGAGACCGGCGAGGCGACCGACCCGGAAGCCCCGGTATGATTCGCATCCCTGTTCCCTGAGCTTGCAAAGGAGTGTGCCATGGGCCTCGTGGCTGCTACCGGCGGAGACGTCGCGCTGATCCTGTTGGCTTCCTTCTGGGGCCTGCTCGTCCTGTTCCTTTGCGTGGTGCTGCTGAACACGTTCCGCACCCTCGAGAGCACCAAGATGCTGATCGACGGCATCCGCGAGGAAACCGTCCCACTCCTGTCGGAGGTCCGCAACTCGGTGGTCAAGACCAACCGTGAGCTAGACCGGGTCGACGGGATGTTGGCTTCGGCCACCACCATCGTGGGCCGGGTCGAGAGGGTCTCCGGCCTCGTGGAGAAGGCGGCCTCGGGCCCGTTGGTGAAGGTCATCTCCTTCGGGGCGGGCCTATCCAGGGCCGCGTCGCGGTTCCGAGGCAAGGGCGAAGCGAAGAAGTGAGGCGGCTCTTCTGGCTGGCGCTCGGCCTGGGGGCCGGTGCGGTCGGGGCGGTCCTCACGGCGAGGTTCGCCCGCAACCAGATGCAGAAGGTGGCTCCCTCGACCCTGGCCCGCGAGGCCCGGGGAGGCATGATGGAGCTGTCCAAACGCGTCTCGGAGTCCATCGCCGAAGGAAAGCGGGCCATGGAGCAGAAGGAGAAGGAGCTCCGCACCGACGGCGGCGAGTGAGCTCCCGGGCCACCCGGGTGCGGCGGCTAGACTAGCCGCCGATGGATGGCCGGCAGATCCGCGAGACCTTCCTTCGCTTCTTCGAAGACCGCGGGCACCGTCGCGTGCCCTCCTCGTCGCTGATCCCGCCACCCGAGTCCGGGTTACTCCTCACCAACGCCGGGATGAACCAGTTCATCCCGTACTTCTTGGGCCACGCTCGGGCGCCTTTCTCCCGTGCCGTGACCGTGCAGAAGGTCTTCCGCGCGCTCGACATCGACAACGTCGGCCACACCGCCCGCCACCTCACCTTCTTCGAGATGCTCGGCAATTTCTCCTTCGGCGATTACTTCAAACGGGAGTCGTGCGCCTGGGGGTTCGAGCTCGTCACGGAGGTCTGGGGGATCGACCCGGACCGGATGTGGGTCACGGTCTTCGAAACCGACGACGAGGCGATCGGCGTGTGGCGGGAGATCGGCGTCCCGGCCGAGCGGATCGTCCGCCGGGGCAAGGACGACAACTACTGGTGGACGCACGCGGCCGGGCCGGCGGGACCGTGTTCGGAGATCTACGTGGACCGAGGTGCGCGCTTCGGCCGCGAAGGCGGTCCCGAGGTCGACGAGGAACGCCACATGGAGATCTGGAACCACGTTTTCATGCAGGACGAGGTCGACGATGAGGAGTCGATCCTTCGCGAGCTTCCCGCGAAGAACATCGACACGGGCTCGAGCGTCGAGCGCGTGGCGACGGTGCTCCAGGACGTCGACAACGTGTTCGAGACCGACCTGCTCCGTCCACTGCTCGAAGTGGCGGAGTCGCTCTCCGGGCGGACGCACGGACGGGACCCGGCCACGGACGTCTCGCTGAAGGTGATCGCCGAGCACGGCCGCGCCACGACGTTCCTGCTCGCCGACGGGGTCTTGCCCTCGAACCAAGGGCGGGGCTACGTGCTCCGCAGGATGCTCCGGCGCGTGGTGAGCCACGCCCGGCGCCTGTCCATCGAGGGGCCGGTCATGGAGAAGCTCGCGGAGCGGACCATCGAGCTGTTCGGCGAGGCGTATCCCGAGCTCTTGGAGAATCGCGCCCAAGTCATGCAGGTCGCGGCCTCGGAGGAGGAGCGATTCGCCGCCACGCTGCGACAGGGGATGGAGCTGTTCGAGAGGGCCGTTCCGCAGACGCCCGTCACTTCGAGTGAGCCTGGCCCGACGACATTCGGCGGCGAGTCCCTTGCCGGAGACATCGTGTTCAAGCTGCACGACACGTTCGGCTTCCCCATAGAGCTGACGCGCGAGCTCGCAGAGGACAGGGGCCTGTCGGTCGACGAGGAGCGGTTCGAGGCCCTCATGGCCGAGCAGAGGGA
>JBOGVI010000184.1:0-3713 GCA_050692695.1 Actinomycetota bacterium | reverse complement strand
GGGGATGTGGAGCTCGTCAGGAGCTTCCTGTCCCTCCACGACCACGAGGGGGACGACGAGGGGAGCCTGCCCCCCTCGCACCGGTCGCTCCGCGAGTTCTTCGTGGAGCGAGGCCTCCTTCGGTCCGACGAGCCTGCCGGCCCCGACGAGCTCGAGGTGGCGTTCGTGCTGCACCGATCGCTTCATAGGAAGGTTCCGGACAACGAGGATGCAGCGTTCTCCTCCGAGGATGCCGCGGTCATCGAGGAGGCCGCTCGCGCCGCCCGGCTGGAGCTCCGGTTCGAACCGGATGAACCGCCTCGGATCGAGCCCATGGCGACCGGGGTCGCCGGCGCCCTGGGCCGGATCCTGGCCGTCGCCTTCCTCGCCCAGCTCGACGGGTCATGGGCCCACCTCAAACGGTGTGCCGACGAGACCTGCACCTCGGTGTTCTATGACCGTTCGAAGAACCAATCCGGCAAGTGGTGCTCCATGCAGTCATGTGGGAACCGCAACAAGGTTCGGGCCTGGCGGGCCCGGCACAGCACCCGTGGCTCGACCGCTTGAGTTCCGCCTCCTCGGAGCGGGGGGCGAGCCCGTCGACCTGTGGCGGACGCTGAACTCGCACGGCTTCGTGGACCTGCCGCCCATGCGGCTGGACGAGGAGGCCCGTGCGTTGGAGGTCACCCTGCCCCTCGACGGCAGCGGCCCTCGCACCGTTCGCGTCTCGGAGGGCCGCCCCGGCTACGGGATGGTCGCCGTCCGCGGGCCGTCGCCGGGGGCGAGGGGTTCGGACCGCCTGCTCTTGGCCGTTCGAAACGTCCTCCGACTCGACGCGGACCTGTCGCCGTTCTACGCCCTCGCCGAACGTGACCCCGACCTGGCCTGGGCGGTGACCGGGGCCGGGCGGATGGTCCGAAGCCCAACCGTCTTCGAGGACGTGGTGAAGACCATCTGTACGACGAACTGCGCGTGGTCGGCCACCCGGCGCATGGTGGATGCGATGGTCGAGCATCTCGGCCGGCCGGCCCCCGGCGCGCCGAGGTCCGGCCCGCTCGGCCGCGCCTTCCCTACCCCCGCAGCCATGGCGGAGGCCGGTGAGGGCTTCTATCGAGACGTGGCCCGGGCCGGGTACCGCGGCGCGTATCTCGTCTCCCTGGCCCGCGCGACGGCTGAGGGCCGGTTGGACCTGGAGGTTCTGGGGCGCGCCACGCCCCATGACCTGCCGACGACGAGCTCGAGGCCCGACTGCTCGCGCTCCCGGGGGTCGGGCCCTACGCGGCCGCCCACGTCATGCTGACCATGGGCCGGTACTCACGGTTGATCCTCGACGCCTGGACCCGCCCCACGTACGCGAAGACGACCGGGCGAACGAGCGTCAAGGACGCCTCGATCCAGCGGCGGTTCAAGCGGTACGGCCCCTACGCCGGCCTGGCCTTCTGGTTGTTCCTCACCAGGGACTGGGTCTGAGGGTTGTTCCTCGGACCGCCGGGAGCCATACTGCCACGGGCCTTCCGGCACAACCGTTTCGGCCCGTGAGCGAAAGAGAGCGATGGCCGTCCCGTTATGGCGTTCCCACGTCGTGCACGCCGCCTTTGGGCGTACCTGCGCGCTGAGCGGCGAACCCTCCGCCAGGGCCTGGCCGCACTCACCCTCAGCACGGCGGCGTCGTTCGTCGCCGGGCTGACGCTCGGCCACATCACCGGCACCCTCACCCGACTCCCCGGCCTCCTCGTCCTCATCCCCGCCGCGGTGGGCATGCGGGGCACCATCTTCGGGGCCATCGGCGCCCGGCTCGGGACGAGCACGCACGCCGGCCTGTTCGAGGCCAACCTGAAGCGGACCGGGGTCCTGTACGAAAACGTCGAGGTCGCGGTGATCACGACGTTCGCATCGTCCTTCTGGCTAGCGGGCCTGGCCAAGCTGGCCACCGCGGCGTTCGGCGAGCGCTCCATCTCGATCTGGGACCTGGTGACCATCTCGGTGGTCGGTGGGGCGCTCGGGTCCGCGTTCATCCTGCTCGTCACGATCGGTCTGTCCGTGCTGTCGTACCGGCGAGGCTACGACCTCGACGCGGTGTCCACGCCGATGGTGACGGCCCTGGGCGACATGGCGACGCTCCCCACGCTGTTCCTGGCCACGTTCCTCACCCGCAACGACGCCGTGAACGCGGTGACCGCGGGCGTCTGCGTTGCGCTCTGCGCCTACGCCGTGGTCCGGGTGGTCGCGACCGACCTCCAGCCCGTACGGCGCATCGTGGTGGAGATGACCGCGGTGATCCTGCTCACGCCGCTCCTCGACATTGCGGCCGGCGCGGTGCTCCAGGCCAAGGAGCCGGGGCTGCGTGCCCTCCCCGGCCTGCTCATCCTGATCCCGCCGTTCGTCTCGCAGGCCGGCGCCCTCGGAGGGATCCTGTCTTCCCGCCTCTCGTCCAAGCTCCAGCTCGGCGTGATCACCACCCGGGGAGTGCCCGAGGCCCCGGCGATGGTGGACGCCGGCCTGATGATCGTATCCGCGGCGGCCATCTACACGCTGATCGGGACGGTCGGGCTCGGCCTATCGAATCTCACCGGCCTGGCCCACCCCGGCGCGACGACCATGGTGGGGGGAACGATGCTCGCCGGGCTCATCGTGCTTCCGGTGATCGTCGTGACCGGCTACTACGTGGCCGTGCTGACCTCCCGGTTCGGCCTTGATCCCGACGACCACAGCGTCCCCATCATCACGAGCGTCATGGACATGGCCGGCATCGTCGCGCTGTTGTTCGCTATGGGAGTATTGGGGGTAGCCATCGATGGATGACGACGAACCGAAGACCGTCAAGGAATTGCTGGTCGAGGCCAAGGACGCCTCCGAGCTGCTGATCGACATGGCCTATGCGGCCGTGTTCTTCGATGAAGAGGACCTGGCCGATGAGGTGGAGAGCCTCGAGGAGCGGATGGCGGGCTACCTCCGCCGGCTGCGGACGACGGCCGCCCTCGCCGCCCGGAGCCCTGAGGACGCCGAGGCCATCGAGAGCGTCCTTTGGATCGCGTCGGCCATCGACAAGATCGGGGACGCGGCTTCGGACATCGCCCGGGTGGTGGCGGCCAAGCTCGGCATCCCCGATGCCCTCCGCAAGGACCTCCGGCACGCCGACGAGGTGTGCGGCCGGGTCAAGGTCCGTGAGGGATCGCAGGCCGTGGGGGCCCCCCTCCGCGACCTGATGCTCCCCACCGAGACCGGGATGTGGGTCCTCGCCATCCGTCGAGGCGACGACTGGGAGTTCGATCCTGGGGCCGAGAGCGTCGTCTCCGAAGGCGATGTCCTGCTGTACCAGGGGCCCGAGGAGGGCGCGAACCTCATCCGGGCGGTGGCCGGCGCCCCCCCGCTTCCTCCGCCCCCGGAGTCGGAGGCGCCCCCCCTCTCGGAGCTGGACCGGGCCGTCGACATCCTGGTGGAGATGAAGAACTCCTCCGAGGCCGCCGTGGGGCTCGCGTACTCGTCGCTGCTGTTCAACGACCGAGCCCTGGCGGCGGAGGTCGCCACCCTGGAGGCCCGGAGCGACATCCTCCAAGACGAGCTGGAGTCCTGGGTCCTTCGGGCGTCGCCCGAGGCCCGCAACCCCGACGACCTTCGGGGGTTGCTCCGCCTTGGCGCGGCCGGGGAGGCGATCTGCGACGCGGCCCGCGACATGACGTGGTACGTGGAGCGGGGGGAGGAGCTCCATCCCGTCATCCAGATGGCTTTGGAGG
>JBOGVI010000183.1:0-2947 GCA_050692695.1 Actinomycetota bacterium | reverse complement strand
CTGCCGAAGCGTGAGTATTCCGAGAGCAAGCGGCCGCTCCCCGGGCCCCCGGGACACCTGAACCGGCCTCGACGGGGGTTCTGGGGCCCGACATCCCGTTCAGCATCTCCGGTGCCACCTCGGGCTTTAGGCCCGGTACTCCCGGTGTGCCACGAACGCAGAGAGGAGCCGGACGTGACGTAGTGTAGGCAGGACTCCTCGATGCGGTGCTGTGCGAGAGATGAAGGTGTTGGCCCTTCATGGGGGGAGGCTCTAAACCACCGCATGCGGCGTTGGTTGACGACCGTCGTCGTGAACGATGCGGAAAAGGCGCACAAGATGCGTCAGGTGGGGATCAGGAAGACGGTGCGCAGACTCGGAAAGTGAGTTCGCTGATGAAGTGTCGTTACGGGAAAGTGGCATCAAAACCAGGGCGAATCGGGAGAGCCCTGGGACGAGCCCGGCGGGTGCCCGCTAATTGTTGGCCGGGTGGTGCTCGGCACGTAGGCGACGTGAGCCTGATCTGCTGCTCTCGCATGGAACGTGGGAAGGCGTGGCCCGGTACGGCGTCCTCGTCGTGGACGAGGAGGCGAGAGGGAGCGTCCCAAGCGGCGGAACCGCAAGGGATTGAGTACCGATCCGGGGTGCGCTGGCGGACCGGCTCGTAGTAGCGGCGAAGTCCCTGCTGAGCGCGGTGGGGGTGGAGCGAAGGGGCCGGGTCGTCCGTGGCTGTGTCCGTTCGGTCAACCGGGGATGTTCCCGGGAGGAGCTGCATGGGCGAGCTGAAGTCGACAGGAAAGCCATTCGATATCTCCAAGTGGGAGGTGTGGGAGGCCTATCGGCAGGTCAAGGCCAACAAGGGCGCACCGGGAGTGGACGAGGTCACGCTCGGGGACTTCGAGAAGGATCTGAAGGGCAACCTGTACAAGATCTGGAATCGGATGTCGTCGGGCAGCTACTTCCCGCCCCCGGTGAAGGCGGTGGAGATACCCAAGCCGCACGGAGGCTCCCGGATGCTCGGGGTGCCGACCATCGCGGACAGGGTGGCCCAGACGGTGGTGGCCCGGAGGCTGGAGGCGAAGGTCGAGCCGATCTTCCACCCCGACTCCTATGGCTACCGCCCGAACCGGTCCGCTCTCGACGCGGTGGCGACATGCCGGCAGCGCTGTTGGAAGAAGGACTGGGTCATCGACCTGGACGTCCAGAAGTTCTTCGACAGCGTCCCTTGGGACCTCGTCGTCAAGGCGGTGGCGGCCCATTCCACCGACCCGTGGGTGCTGCTGTACGTCAAGCGGTGGCTGGCGGCCCCGCTGCAGCTGCCCAACGGGACCTTGCAGCAACGGGACCGGGGAACCCCGCAGGGTTCGGCGGTGACTCCTCAAACGCAATGGATAACCGGCGGGTCGAAAGGGATGATCACGGATCGGAATGGTGTGCCGGACGATGACCCGCTCGGGTCCGACGAGAACTTCTTTGATCACGCTCCGTAGGACTTTCTGCCGGTCTTCGAGTGTGGCGGTATTGGCGGTTTCCCGCAGGCGGGTGAGGAAGCTCTCCAAGTCTTCGGCCAGCTTGAGGTAGGTGTCCTGATCGAGCAACTGGGCGTCCAGGGCCTGGAGGGAGGCCCGCAGGCTGGCGTCCTTGGCCCGCAGGTCGGGCATGCGGGCCCGTAGCTCGTCCAGGGTGATCAGCTCCTCCTGGTAGGCCTGCACCAGGCGCTGAATCGCCTTGGTGACGCGGGTCAGCTCCCGCTCGAGGCGGGCGCCTTCCGAGGTGGCCGGGTTGGCGGCGCGCAATTCGGTCAAACGACGGTCGAGTTCGGCCTGCACCAGCTGAGGGTCGGCGAGCAGGGCGGTGACCTGATTCCAGACCAACTCGTCGAGGTAGTCGGCGCGCACCGGCCTGTTCTCGCACACGCGTCCCCCCTCGTAGCGGTAGTCGTCCGAGCCCAGGCCGCGGTAGTAGTAGATCTTGCGTTTGGCGGTCCGGGTCGAGGTGCGGTAGTAGGCATAGCCGCAGGACTGGCAGGCGACCAGGCCCATCAGCAGTGAGGGCACCTTGGTGTTGCGGCCGGCGAAACGGCGGTTGTCCTCCAGCCGGCGGGCGGCGGCGGCGAAGGTGTCGTCGTCGACGACGGCGGGCACGGCGATCTCGATCCAGTCCTCTTGCGGCCGGGACCGGATGCGGGGATGAGGGGAGACCGACCGGCCTTGGCGCCGGGCGATGCGGTTGAGCGCCGGGCTGCCGTCGATACGGCCGGTCTTCAGGTAGGCGGCCCGACCCACGTACGCGGGGTTGCGCAGCATCCCCCAGATCGTGGTGCGGTCCCAGCGGGGCTTGCCAGTGGGACTGGGGACGGCTTCGGTGGCCAGCCAGCGGACCAGATCGGCGATGGACAGCCGGTCCTCGGTGTAGCGGCGGAACATCTCCCGCACGATGGCGGCCTCCTCTTCGACGATCTGGTAGCGAGCCTCGCAGGTGTCGGTGCGGCGGATGTAGCGATAGCCGTAAGGAGCGCCACCCAGCACGTTGACCATCCCGGCCCGAGCCCGATAGGCCTTCCCCCGGCGGGTCCGCTCCATGATCAAGGCGCGCTCGTACTCGGCCATCATCCCCTGGAACTGCAGCAGCATCTCGTCCTCGGGGGTCTCGACCTTGCGGGCCTTGAGGAAGCGGACCTCGGTGCCGGCCTTGTTGAACTCGTCGATCAGCAGCGTCTGGTAGGCGAGCTTTCGGGCCAGGCGATCGGGCGAGTGGCACAGCACCACGTCCACCGGCACCTGGGCGGCCAGATCTCTCAGACGCTCCAGGGCGGGGCGGACGAGGGTGGCACCGGTGTAGCCCTCGTCGGCGAAGACCCACTCGTCGGGGACCTCAAGCCCCCAGGACCCGGCTGCCTTCTTGAGCTCGGTGATCTGGGAGCCGATCGTCTCTTCCTCCTTCTGGCGCGCTCCAGACACCCGGGCGT
>JBOGVI010000182.1:0-7410 GCA_050692695.1 Actinomycetota bacterium | reverse complement strand
TCCCCGTGGACCACCGCCTCCCCCAACCGGAGATCCGGACCCTCCTCGACCGGGCCTCCCCCACCGTCGTCCACGACTCGGGGGGTTGGACGCGGCTTCCGGCCGGCGTGCCGGCAGGAACCAAGGTCGCGCTGGTCGTCCACACCTCGGGCTCCGGCGGGGGGCTGAAGCTTGCGCAGTTCGACCGGGCCGCCATCGACGCCGCCGTCGCCTCGTCCGCGCTGGCCCTGGAGGCCACCCCCCACGATCGCTGGTTGTGCTGCCTCCCGCTCGCCCACGTGGGCGGGCTCCTGGTGTTGCTCCGGGCGGTCCTCCTGGGTGCACCCGTCACCGTCCACGCGGGCTTCGACCCGGTCGCGGTCGGGGCGGAAGTGGACGCCGGGTTCGTCTCGGTCGTGCCCGCGATGCTGCTTCGGCTGCTCGATGCGAACGCGGACCTCTCGCACCTCCGGGCCATCCTGGTGGGAGGGTCCGCCCTGTCCGCCGGACTCCGGGCGAGGGCCGAGGCCGCGGGGGTCCGGGTCATCGAGACGTATGGCCTCACCGAAAGCTGCGGCGGCGTCGTCTACGACGGCCGCCCCCTCGCCGGGATCGAGGCCCGGATCGATCCGAGGGACCAGGGCATCCAGCTCCGCGGGCCCACCCTGATGCTGGGGTACCGGTTCGACAAGGAGGGCACCGTGGCGGCCTTCACCGAGGACGGCTGGCTTCGAACCTTCGACGCCGGCCTCCTGGATCCCGAAGGCCGGCTCCGGGTCCTGGGCCGCCTGGACGACCTGATCAAGACGGGCGGCGAACGGGTCTGGCCCGACGAGGTCGAGCACGCCCTCCGAGACCACGCCAAGGTGGCCGACGCATCGGTGGTCGGCCGGCTCGACCCCGAGTGGGGGCAGCGGGTCGTGGCATTCGTCGTCCCCGCCGACCCCTCGTCTCCTCCCACCCTCCAGGAGCTCCGGGATCACGTCTCGATCACGCTCCCCCGCCACAAGGCACCCCGGGAGCTCGTCCTCGTCCACGAGCTCCCCCGCACCGCCTCCGGCAAGGTCCGCCGGGACGGCCTCGTGTGAAGGAATAGAGAGCGGTTATCCCTATGGGAGAATGGATCGGAACGTGCTCGACGAACGAAACGTGATCGTCCTCGGATCGGGGCCGGCCGGGTACGCGGCGGCCCTGTACGCCGCCCGCGCAGACCTGGAGCCCCTCGTCCTGAAGGGACTCGACGCCGGTGGCCAGCTCATGCTCACCACCGATGTGGAGAACTACCCCGGGTTCCCCGGCGCCATCCTCGGACCGGAGCTCATGGACGCCATGGAGAAGCAGGCCGCCCGGTTCGGGGCGGAGATGTTGCACCAGACGGCGACGCGGGTGGACCTTTCCGAGCGGCCGTTCGGGGTGTGGGCGGGGGACCAGGAGTGGCGGGCGAAGACGCTGATCATCGCCACCGGGGCCACGGCCAAGTGGCTCGGCGTCCCCGGTGAGGACAAGCTCCGCGGCCGCGGCGTGTCGGCCTGCGCGACGTGCGACGGGTTCTTCTTCCGCGACAAGGAGCTGGTCGTGGTGGGCGGGGGCGATACCGCCATGGAGGAGGCCACGTTCCTCACGAAGTTCGCCTCTCGGGTCACGATCGTCCACCGCCGCGAGGAGCTCCGGGCGTCAAAGATCATGCAGGACCGGGCGCTGGCGAACCCCAAGATCTCCGTGACCTGGGACACCGTGGTCGAGGAGATCCTGGGCGACGGGGCGGTGGGCGCCGTCCGCCTTCGAAACGTGAAGACGGGCGAGACGACCGAGTTCCGCACGGACGGCGTGTTCGTGGCCATCGGCCATACCCCGAACACGTCTCTGGTGGAGGGGCAGCTCGAGCTCACCGACGGCGGCTACATCCCGGTCCAGGAACCGACCACGAAGACCAGCGTGGTCGGCGTGTTCGCCGCCGGCGATGTCACCGACCGGGTCTACCGTCAGGCGGTGACCGCGGCGGGCCAGGGGTGCAAGGCGGCGATGGACGCCGAACGCCTCCTGGAGGCGGAAGGACACTAGGCCTCCACCAAAGAGGGAATCCCGGGGATCTTCCCGGGCGTTGCAACGAGCAGGCCATCCCCGGGCCAGGGCGATCTGGACCCGAGGATGTTCGGATCCGTGGAGGAAGGACGTGGCTTTCGATGGGTGACGTGACGGACCAAGACTTCGACGAGCGCGTGTTGAGGTCGGACACGCCGGTGCTGGTGGACTTCTGGGCGGAGTGGTGCGTGCCCTGCCACATGGTCTCCCCCGTGGTCGAGGAGATCGGGCGGGAGAAGGGTGAGGCCCTCATCGTGGTCAAGCTCAACATCGACGAGAATCCCGAGATGACCCGGCGGTACGGCGTGATGAGCATCCCCACGCTCATGCTGTTCAAGGACGGGCTAGAGAAGGCCCGGCTGGTCGGGGCCCGCGGCAAGGAAGCCCTGCTCCGCGAGATCGAGCCCCACCTCGCGGCGTAGGAAGCACCTGCGTGGGCCGTCCGCCGCTCCCAGGTCCGCGGTGCCATCGCGCCCAACCGTAGACTCCCTACCGTGAACATCATCCACCGAGGAGACTCGGGCGAAGCGATCCGGGACATCCAGCACCGCCTCCTAGATCTGGGCCTCTCCGTCCAACCGGACGAGCTCGAGGGGCGGTTCGGGACATCCACGGAGGCCGCGGTGCGCGCATTCCAGCAGCGCCGGGGGCTTCCTTCCGACGGCATGGTCGGCGCCGACACGTGGGGCCAACTCGTGGAGGCGGGGTACCGGCTCGGCGACCGAGTCCTGTACCTTCGCTCCCCGGCGTTCCGAGGAGACGACGTCCGCGAGCTCCAACGGCGCCTGAACGCCCTGGGCTTTGACGCGGGCCGGGAGGACGGCATCTTCGGTGCGAGGACCGAGGGGGCCATCCTCGAGTTCCAGCGCAACGTGGGCGAGAACGCCGACGGGATCGTCGGTCCCAGCACCACCCAGACCATCGAACGCTTCCGCCCGGCGGTCGAGGGACCGAGCCGGGCCGTCGTCCGAGAGGAGGAGGACGTGCGCCGGATGGAGGAGGAGCAGACCCTGGCCGGATCCAAGGTGGCCATCGACCCGGGGCACGGCCCCGGCGACCCCGGCAACGTCGGCCCCGGGGGCCTCGCCGAGACCGAGGCCGCGATGCTGCTGGCAAGGGACCTGGCAGAGGTGCTCCGCGCGCGCGGCGCCATCCCCACCATGCTTCGCCGCGACGACGACGATCCCACCCCAAGCGAGCGCGCCCTGCTGGCGAACGAGCTCGGTGCGGCGGTGTGCATCTCCGTCCACATGAACGGCGGCGAACGGACCGCCGAAGGCGCCACGTGCTTCTACTACGGCACCGAAGAAACGCACTCACCGGCGGGGCAGCGCCTCGCGGAGGTGATCCAGGAGGAGCTCACCTCCCGCATTGGGCTGATGGACGGGCGGACCCATCGCCAGGCCGTGGCCATCCTCCGCGAGACCCGGATGCCCGCGGTTCAGGTGGAACCCTGCTTCATCACCAGCCCGAACGAGGAGCGGCTGGTGGCCGACCCAGTCTCCCGGCGCCGCGTGGCCGCCGCCATCGCAGCCGGGGTCGAGCGGTTCTTCGGCGCGGTTGAATCGAGGGCGGGGCGCCGGGCCGCGAGCGGCTAGAGGTCCCGCGAAGCTCCAGCCCATCGGACGGGAACGGCTCAGGCGCTGGTGTGCCGCGACCGGGCCAAGGCCACCATCACCAGCCCCAGGACCAGCCCCAACAGCGTGGCCTTCGCAGCTCTCGCCACCTCTTCGAAGGAAGGTGCGTTCGTGGAAGGATTGTAGGTCCGCGAACGGCAGGGGGAAGGGGAGGCGCCGATGCGGTTCTGCCTGATGCTCGAGGGACAGGAGGGTGTCACCTGGGAGCAGTGGCTGGCCCTGGCCGAGACATGCGAGCGGCTCGGGTTCGAGGGCCTGTTCACGTCGGATCACTACTTCTCGGTTCTCGGCGCGGCCGGGCGCGGGTCGGCCGACTCGTGGACGGTGCTGGCCGGAGTGGCCGCCCGCACCGAGCGCCTCCGCCTCGGCACGCTCGTCTCGCCCGTGACCTTCCGTCTCCCCGTCGTCCTGGCCAAGGTCGCCACCACGGTCGATCGCATCTCCGGCGGTCGCGTGGAGATCGGCATGGGTGCCGGGTGGTGGGAGGAGGAGCACCGGACCCACGGGTTTCCCTTCCCTCCCGTGGACAAGCGGATGGAGATGCTGGAGGAACAGCTCGAGATCGTGCACGGCTTGCTCTCCGAAGAGGTCTTCTCGTTCAAGGGGCGGCACTATGAGCTGGGCGACTGTCGGTTCCTGCCGAAGGGGATCCAGTTGCCCCACCCGCCGATCATCGTGGGCGGGAAGGGAGGACCGAGGATCGCCCGGCTCGCGGCGAGGTGGGCCGACGAGTTCAACACCTTCGGGGGGACGCCGGGGCAGGTCCGTGAACGGTTCGAGCGCGTTCGCGAGGCGGTGGATGCCGCGGGCCGAGATCAGGCCACCGTCACGACGTCGTTCATGACATGGGTCTACGTCGGAAAGGACGAGCGGTCCGTCCGGGAGCGCGTGGAGCGGGGACGACAGCTCGATCCCAGAGCGCGCTCCTTCGACGAGTTCCTCGCCGACGTGGAGCGCGACTGCATCGTCGGAACGCCGGACCGCGCCGCCGAGCGCCTGTCGGAATACGCAGCCGCCGGCGTGCAGCGCGTGTTCTTGAACCATGAGCTGTTCGACGACTTGGAGATGGTCGAGATCCTGGGGACGGACGTCCTCCCCAAAGTCTGCGACTGACGCACGGCCCCGGTTCCACCTCTCCGACCTGCGGCGTTGCTACCATGGCCACCCATGGCCGAGCTCAACGTCGATCCCTACGTAGACCTGTACGCCCGACGCACGTCGGGGATGTCCGCATCGGAGGTCCGGGCGCTGTTCGCGGTGGCGTCCCGTCCCGAGGTCGTCTCGCTGGCCGGCGGCATGCCGTACGTCCAGGGCATCCCGAAGGAGGACGTGCTCGACGTCGTGGCCCACGTCGTGTCCGAGCAGGCCTCCACCGCGCTCCAGTACGGGGGGGGCCAAGGGATGCCCACCCTCCGGGAGCGCCTGGCCATGCTGATGCGCGAGGAAGGCACGGAGGCCGATCCCGAGGACATGGTCGTCACCACGGGGGCGCAGCAGGCCCTCGACCTCGTTGGGAAGGTGTTGATCGACCCCGGGGACGAGATCGTCGTGGAGGCTCCCTCGTACGTGGGCGCACTCTCGGCGTTCAGCGCATACGAGCCCCGCTATGTCCAGATCGAACTGGACGACAACGGGATGGTCGTCGAACGATTGGAGGAGGCGCTGGTCAAGGGGGCCCGACCGAAGTTCGTGTACACGGTCCCCAACTTCCACAACCCCGCAGGCGTCACCATGTCCACCGCCCGGCGGGAGCAGCTCGTCGCTCTGTGCCGCGAGGCGCATGTCCCCATCGTGGAGGACAACCCGTATGGCCTACTCCGGTTCGAAGGCCGGTCCGAGCCCACCCTCCGCTCGATGGACCCCCAGAACGTGATCTACCTGGGGACGGTGTCGAAGGTCTTCTCGCCTGGGCTCCGGGTGGGATGGGCCCTTGCCGAACCCGGCGTCCTCCAGCGGTTGATCCTGGCCAAGGAGGCGGGTGATCTCTGTGGGAGCTCCTTCACGATGCTGATCACCGAGCGCTACCTGTCCGGCAGCCGGTGGCGGACGAACCTCCAGGGCCTGGTCGACGTGTACCGAAGCCGTCGAGACGCAATGCTCGCGGCGCTCGATGAGCACTTCCCGCACGACGCCACGTGGACGCTCCCGACAGGAGGGTTCTTCGTGTGGGTCACCCTCCCCCGATACTTCGACACGCAGGCCATGTTGGCGGCCGCGGTGGAGCGACGGGTGGCCTACGTGCCGGGGACGGCCTTCCATCCCGACGGCCGGGGCCGGGACAAGATGCGCCTCGCGTTCTGCTACCCGACCGAGGACGACATCGTGGAGGGGGTGCGGCGGCTCGGTGCGCTCCTCGCCGACGAGGAGGAGCTGTACCGGTCGCTGTCCGGATGAGCGAGCGGATCGCCGTCCTGGCCGGTGGGCGCTCTCCGGAGCGGGAGGTCTCGCTCCGGTCCGGACACCGGGTGATGACGGCCCTCGTGTCCAAGGGGTACGACGCCTTCGTCCTCGACCCTGCCGAGGAGCCCCTCGTTGAACTCCTTTCCGCTGCAAGGGTTTCCGCGTGTTACGTGGCCCTCCACGGCAAGGAGGGAGAGGATGGCACCGTCCAGCGGCTCATCGAGCTCCTCGGGATCCCGTACACGGGCACGCCGCCGCTCGCCTGCCACGTCACGTTCGACAAGGTCCTGGCGAAGGAGGCGCTCGCCGGCGCCGGCGTGTCGACGCCGCCCTGGGTGACGGTGGAGGCCTCCGCGCTCCGCGACCTGTCGGCCGGACCGATCCTGCACAACGTGGCGGAGCGGGTCGGCCTCCCGGCCGTGGTCAAGCCGTCGAGGGCAGGATCCGCCATGGGTCTTTCGTTCGCCGAGCGGGAGAGCGACCTGCCCAGCGCGGTCATGAGCGCGCTCTCGTTCGCCGACGCAGTCGTGGTCGAGCGGAAGATCGAGGGGGCCGAGGTCGCCGCGGCCATGGTGGGGTCGCCCGACGAACCGCTGCCACTGGTCGAGATCGTCCCGAAGTCCGGGGTGTTCGACTACGCCGCCCGGTACACGCCCGGTGCTACCGAGTACTACGCGCCGGCACGCGTGTCCCCCGAGGTAGCGGCGGCCTGCCATCGACAGGCCACCCTAGCCTTCCGGACGCTCGGCCTTCGGGACGTGAGCCGGGCGGACATCATGATCGACTCCAGGGGCACGCCGTGGGTCGTCGACGTCAACGTCTCCCCCGGCATGACCGACACCAGCCTCCTGCCCATGTCGGCCCAGTCCGCCGGGATCCCCTTCCCCGACCTATGCGAGCGTATCCTCCAGCTCGCCCTGGCCCGGGCCTGACCGGCTCAGTCGGGGGCGAAGCCGGGGCCGGAGCCGATGATCTCCGAGACGATCCGGTCGAGGTCGTCCGCCGAGCCGAACTCGATAACGATGCGGCCCCGCTTCTTCGTCATCTGGATCCTCACCCGGGTCGCCAGCTGCTCGGACAGGATCTCCTCGACCTCCACGAGTGAAGTCTCCTCCGGCGGGACGGACTCGATCCTGGGAGGCCTGGCCTCCGCGGCGGGCTGGTCCACGTACCGACGGACGACCTCCTCCACCTCGCGGACCGAAAGTTCCTCGGCGGCCGCCCGCAGGGCCAGACCCCGCTGTGCCTCGCCGTCGCCGAGAGCGAGGAGGGCTCGCCCGTGGCCGGCCTGGATCCTTCGCTCCGCCAGCAG
>JBOGVI010000181.1:0-2891 GCA_050692695.1 Actinomycetota bacterium | reverse complement strand
TACGCGCAGGGCTACTACGACCGGGACAACGCCTTCTACCGTGAGTGGGAGGGGATCTCCAAGGACCCCGAGCGGCTCGACCTCTGGCTCAAGGAGTGGGTCCACGACCTCGACACCCACGCCGACTACGTCGAGAAGATGGGTGCCGAGCGATGGAGGGCGCTGAAGCCCGGTGTGGCCATGTCTGGTCAGGTGAACTACGGGAAGTACGCATGACCGGGAGCTTGATGGGAAACGGCGGGAACGGCGGCGGGAACGGCGGCGGGAACGGCGGCGGGAACGGCGGCGGGCCCGGTTGGACCAAGTCCGAGATCATGATCGTGGCCAGCGCCCGGCTGCTGGCCGGCGAGCGGAACTGCTTCGTGGGGATCGGGCTGCCCAACATCGTCTGCAACCTCGCCCAGCGGACGGTGGCGCCGGCCCTGCAACTCGTGTACGAGTCGGGTGTGTTCGGAGCGCGGCCGGGCCGCCTTCCCCTGTCCATCGGCGACCCCACACTGGTGTCCGGCTCCACCGCGGTCACGTCGATGTTCGAGCTGTTCGCCTTCTACCTTCAGGCCGGGCTGATCGACGTGGCGTTCCTCGGCGGTGCCCAGATCGACCGCTTCGGCAACCTGAACACGACGGTGATCGGCGACTACCACCGGCCGAAGGTCCGCTTGCCCGGCTCCGGCGGTGCGTGTGAGATCGCGATCCATGCGAGGAAGGTCATGGTGATCATGCGCCAGGCCGCGCGGTCGTTCGTCGAACGGCTGGATTTCCGCACTTCGCCCGGCCACTCGGGCGACCGGGAGCACGACCGGCGGCGAGGATGGTTCGGGAGCGGGCCCACGTCGGTGGTGACCGATCTCGGGACCTTCCGCTTCGACGAAGCGTCCGGAGAGATGACCCTCGCCACCCTGCACCCCGGCGTGTCCGTGGACGAGGTCCGGGGCAACATGGCCTGGGACCCCAGAGTGGCCCCCGACCTTGGCGAGACCCCAACGCCCACGGACGACGAGCTCCGCATGATCCGGGAGGAGCTCGACCCCGGCGGCGTCCAGTCGGGGTAAGTGTCTGCTCGAGGCCGGGACGTAGACTCGGACCGTGAGGCACCGTCTCCAGGAGATCGGGCCATGAGCCACGTGGTTCACCGGGTCCTGAACAGACAGCTGCCGGCCGCCGTCCGGGCCGAGGGGGTCTGGATCGAGGATACCGAGGGCAGGCGGTACCTCGACGGGGCCGGCGGGGCCATCGTGGTGAACGTCGGACACGGCGAGCGGAGCGTCGTCGAGGCCATAGCCGAACAGGCCGCCCGCGTCCCGTACGTGCACGGCACCATGTTCACCACCGAGGCCGTCGAGGTCTACGCGGACGACCTGGCCTCGCTGCTGCCGGTGGAGGAGGCCCGCCTGTATCCCGTCTCCGGGGGCAGCGAGGCCGTGGAGACCGCGCTCAAGTTGGCACGCTCGTACCATCTGGCCCGAGGCGAGGACCGCGCCGTCGTGATCGGGCGGAACGCCTCCTACCACGGCAACTCGCTCGGCGCGCTCGACGCCGGGGGGAAGGACGGGCTGAGGAAGCCGTACCTGCCGTGGCTGGGGCGGTTCGCGCACGTCGAGGCGGCCTACGAGTACCGATGCACGATGGCCGACCACCCCGGCTCGTGCGGGTCCCGGCACGCCGAAGCGCTTGATCGAGCGATCCGCGAGATCGGTCCGGAGAACGTGGTCGCGTTCATCGCCGAGCCGGTGGCCGGTGCGACCCTGGCCGCGGCCGTCCCCACCGACGACTACTGGCCGGTGGTCGCCGAGGTGTGCCGCCGACACGGTGTGCTGCTCATCGCCGACGAGGTCATGACCGGCTTCGGCCGCACCGGAACGTGGTTCGGCCTGGACCACTGGGGCGTCAAGGCCGACATCCTCACATGCGGCAAGGGCTCCACGAGCGGCTACTTCCCCTTCGGGTTCGCCGCGGCGAGCGGCGAGGTGTTCGAGACGGTTCGAAGCAAGGGCTTCGCCCACGGCTTCACGTGGTCGCACAACGGGGTGGGCGCGGCCGCGGCCCACGCCGTGCTCCGGCGGCTCCGCCAAGGCAACTTGGTCGAGGCCAGCCGGGCGCAGGGCGAGCGGCTGCTGAAGGACCTGACGTCCGCCCTGGCGGACAGCCGGGTCGTGGGCGACGTTCGCGGCATCGGCCTGATGATCGGGATCGAGCTGGTGGCCGACCGCGACTCCAAGGCGCCGTTCGCCCGGCGCGAGCAGGTGACCGAGCGCGTCGTCGCCGCGGCGTTCGAGCGCGGCCTGCTCCTGTACTCGAGCACCGGGCACGTGAACGGGACGGACGGCGACCTCGTCATGCTGGGCCCGCCGTTCGTGATCTCCGACGAGGAATGCGGGTTCGTCATCGAGCGAACCGAGGCGGCGATCGCGCGGGTCGCATGAGCGGCCGGGCCGGCCTGGTGCTCTGTCCGGAGGCGAAGATCTACGACCATGGCCCGGAACATCCACTCCGGCCGCAGCGCGTCCTCCTCACCTGGGACCTCATCCGAGCCTGCGGGCTGCTTGACCGCCCGAACGTGCGCATGCTGCCTTGCCGGATCGCCACGGATGAGGAGATCGGCCTGGTCCATACGGCGGACTTCATCGACGCCACGAAGCGTGCCGGCGATGGCGAGCCGGGGGACTGGTGGCGGTTCGGCTACGGCCCCGGCGACAACCCCATCTTCCCTCGGATGCACGAGGCCGGAGCGCTGGTGGCGGGGGCGTCGCTGGCGGCTGCGGAGGCCGTGCTCGACGGAAGGCTGGATCACGCGTTCAACGCCGCCGGCGGGCTGCATCATGCGATGCCGTCTCGGGCCTCGGGGTTCTGCGTGTACGACGACCCCGCGGTGGCCATCGCCTGGCTGCTGC
>JBOGVI010000180.1:0-8265 GCA_050692695.1 Actinomycetota bacterium | reverse complement strand
GTCCAACCCCCCGGCCACCCCCCGGGCCAGCCAAACGCCGAGGACGGAAACAGGCAGCAGGAACCCCATCGCCACGACGAGCATGCAAAAGGCCAGCGCGGGACGGCGCCACCGTCCCAGCGGGATCGGCTGGGGGGGCCGGGCCGACCCCCCCGCCGTGCGGAAGTACCGGGCCCGCCCCCGGGAGCGCTGTTCGACGGCCAGCACCGCCAGCGCCAGGGCCACCAGGATGAGTGAGAGGATGGCCGCCGGTGTCCGGTCGAAGGCTCCGCGGTATTGCAGGAAGATGGCCTGGGTGAACGTCTGGAACCGCATCAGGGAGACCGCCCCGAAGTCGTGGAGCGTGTACAGGGCCACCAGGAGGCCGCCCGCGGCGATCGAGGGGCGGAGGAGGGGCAGGGTCACCGTCCGGAACGCCTCCCACCGGGACCGCCCCAGACTGCGGGCGGCCTCCTCGAGCGCCGGGTCCTGGCCCCGAAGCCCCCCGGCGGTCAGGAGGTAGACGTAGGGATAGGTGAACAGTGTGAGGGTCAGGAAGGCGCCGGGGAAGCCGGCGATGCTCGGGAGCTGCTCCACCCCCAGGGGGGTCAGGGCCTCCTGGACCAGGCCCCGTGGCCCCAGTGCCGCGAGGAGCGCGAAAGCCCCCACGTAGCTGGGGACCACCAGGGGCAGCGACCCCGCCACTCCCCAGAAGCGGCGGAGGGGGAGATCGGTGCGGACCGTGAGCCAGGCCAGGGGAACCCCTATGGCCACGGCCGCCGCGGTGACCGCCGCGGCCAGTCCCAGGCTCCGGGCGGCCAGCGAGACGGTCCGGGCCCGAAGGATCAGGTCCCACGCCGACGCGTCGGCCTGCCCGGCCCGAAGCAGGAGGTACGCCACCGGGAGGAAGAGGACGCCGCAGACGAGCAGCGCCCCCAGGACCAGCCCGGGACCCGCCGGGGTCCGGACCCGGGCGGGTCCCGGAACGGCGGGGGCCCCAGCACTCACCTTTTCAAGGCCGGCGTTATCAGAATCAGAGCAGTCCTACCTCGGCCAGCAGGAGAAGGGCCGGCTCGAGCGTGCCCCCCAGGTCCGAGAGGTCGACGTCGGGAGACTCGATCTCCTCCAGCGGGACCAGGTCTACGCTGGGCTCGTAATCGGGGACCACCGGATACTCGAAGGTCTCGGTGGCGAAGAAGGTCTGGCCGGGCTCTCCGGTGAGGTAGTCGACCAGGCGCCCGGCGGCCTGGGGCTCCTCCGATGTCCTCAGGATGGCCGCTCCGGCGGTGTTCACCAGGGCTCCCGGGTCGCCCGCGGCGAAGAAGTGGTTGGCCACCGGGATGTCACCCTCCTCGGCCTCCAACTCGTAGAGGTAGTAGTGGTTGACCAGGCCCACGTCGATCTCGCCGGCCGCCAGCCCCAGCACCGTGGAGGAGTTGTCCTCGTACAGCACGGGGTCGTTGGCCGCCAGCCCCTCCAGGAAGCTGCGGGTGGCGCCCTGGCCCTCGGTGACGATCATGGCGGCCACGAAGGCCTGGAAGGAGGCGTTGGTCGGCGGGAACCCGATCCGCCCCTTCCACTCCGGATCCGTGAGGTCGAACACGGTTCCGGGCAGCTCCGCCTCGTCCACCGCCTCGGTGTTGTAAGCGAGTACCCGGGCGCGGCCGGAGGTCCCCACCCACAGGCCTTCGGGGGACCGGAACCGCGCGTCCACCCGGTCCAGGACCTCCTGGTCGAGGGGGGTGAACAGACCCGCGTCCGCCACCGCGCCGAGCGAGCCGGCGTCCTGGGCCACGAACACGTCTGCGGGCGAGGCCTCTCCCTCCTCCAGGATGGTCGCCGCCAGCTCGGCGGAGTCGCCGTACCGGACCTCGAGCTCGACCCCCGTCTCCAACTCAAACCGCTCGAACAGCGCTCCGATGAACTCCTCGTCGCGTCCGGAGTACACGGTCAGGGTATCGGCCACGGTGGTCCGGTCCTCCGGAGGGCTCCCGCCACACGCGGCGGCCACCAGGGCCAGGGCGAACAGGCATAGTGATAGTGATCGAGAGAGCGGCATCCTTATCTCCTCGGTTGGGCTGACGTTATAACTTAGGAATCCCTAAGATGCTGAGTAAGGCAGCCCAAATCCTATCTAGAGGATCGGATTCGCGTCAACCCCTGACCCACAGGTTGTCGGCCAGGTGGCCTCCCAGGCCCACCTTGTCCCCGCCTACCTCCAGGGTCATGGTGCCGTCGGGCGCCACTGCCAGCACCGCGATGTCGGCGCCGGGCATCAGCCCGCTGGCCTCGAAGAACCGCATCACGTCGAGGTCGAGCTCGAGGTCCTCGGTCAGACGTTCGAGCCGGACCCGTCGGCCGGGACCCACCTCGTGGAGGGGGCGCAGGTCGCGCTGGTCGACGCGGTGTCGGGACCCGGGGATGGGGTTGCCGTGCACGCATGTGCCCGGGTCGTCGAGGAGCTCCACCATGCGGGCCTCCACCAGGTCCGAGATGACCCGTCCCCATTCGGTGGCCTCCTGGTGGGCCAGGTGCCACGGGAGGCCTACCACCTCCACCAGGAACCGCTCGGCCAGGCGGTGGCGGCGGACCAGCCGGCGGGCCAGATCCTGGCCCTGGGGGGTGATCCCGAGTCGGCGGCCGTCGCCGACCTCGACGAGCCCCCGGGCGGTGAGGCGCTTCACTGCCTCCGAGACCGAGGCCGGGGTGATGCCCAGCCACTCGGCCAGGCGGGCCTGCTGGGTGGGGACGCCCTCCTCGTTCATCTCGTAGAGGGCCTCCAGGTACTCCGACAGGGCGACGGCCATGTGCCGAGTCTACAATCGGTCGCCGGACCTTCCACGGGCCACCGTGGGCGCCCCGGTGATCGTCGGACGCCGACACCAGCACGGTGTCTCCGAAGATCCGACTGCTACGCTTGCCGGAGCGTGAGCCTAGCCGAGCTCGTCGACGGCGTCGTCGGAGGAGATCGGCGGGCGATGGCGCGTGCGATCTCGATGGTTGAGGACGGCGCGGACGGGCTCTCGGAGCTCATTGCTGGCCTGTTCCCTCACACGGGACGCTCGTACTCGATCGGGCTGACGGGATCCCCCGGGGTCGGGAAGTCGAGCCTGGCCGCGGAGCTCGTCGGCGCAGCTCGGTCGCGCGATCTACGTGTGGCGGTTCTCGCGATCGATCCGACCTCACCGTTCACGGGCGGGGCGCTCCTCGGGGACCGGCTTCGCATGCAAGACCACGCAACGGACCCCGGCGTCTTCATTCGCTCGATGGCGACGCGAGGCCACCTCGGTGGTCTCGCGCTCGCGGCGCCCGAGGCCCTCCGCATCCTCGACGCATCGGGGGCCAATGTCGTGCTCGTCGAGACGGTCGGCGTGGGCCAGGCAGAGGTGGAGGTCGCCACGACCGCCGACACGACCCTCGTGGTGGTCTCGCCCGGTTGGGGTGATGCGATCCAGGCGGCGAAGGCCGGCATCCTCGAGGTCGCCGACGTCTTCGTCGTCAACAAGGCGGATCGCGATGGCGCGCGCGAGGCCGTGCGGGACCTGGAAGCGATGCTGCACTTGGGTCCCGAGCTCGAGTGGAAGCCCCCGGTCGTGAGGACCTCGGCAACGAATCAGGAGGGGATCGACGAGCTCTGGGACGCGATCGAGAGTCACCGGAAGCACGTGGAGGCGTCCGGGGAGCTCGAGCGCCGTCGTCGTGAGAGGCTCCTGAACGAGGTGGAGGGCATGGTCTCGGTGCGGCTTCGTGAACGCGTCGCGGGTCTGCTCGAGGAGGGAGCGCTCGCCGAGGTCGCCGACGATCTCGTCGCGCGCCGCATGGACCCATACCGTGCGACCGATATCCTCGTCCAACAGGTGACGAGCTCGTGAGCGAATCGAAGGAACGCTGGTTGGACGAGTACCGCGGAGCGGGCGAGCGGGACACGGATTTCGAGACGATTTCCGGCGAGCCGCTTGAGCCGCTGTACACAGCGGACGACCTCGACGGATTCGACCACGACCGCGATCTGGGGCTTCCGGGCGAGTACCCCTTCGCCCGCGGGGTCTACCCGACGATGTACCGGGGGCGGCTCTGGACGATGCGCCAGTTCGCCGGGTTCGGGACGCCGGAGCAGACGAACGAGCGCTACAAGTTTCTCCTCGATCACGGACAGATGGGGCTCTCGGTGGCCTTCGACATGCCGACCCTGATGGGCCGCGACTCCGACGATCCGAGGTCGGAGGGGGAGGTCGGGAGATGCGGCGTCGCAACGGACTCGCTCGCGGACTTCGAGGTGCTGTTCCGCGACATCCCGCTCGGCGACATCACGACCTCGATGACGATGAGCGGCCCGGCGGCCGTGATCTTCGCCTTTTTCCTCGCCGC
This sequence comes from Actinomycetota bacterium, assembly GCA_050692695.1. Classification (GTDB taxonomy): domain Bacteria; phylum Actinomycetota; class UBA4738; order UBA4738; family HRBIN12; genus AC-69. The sequence continues at coordinate 3,918 of JBOGVI010000180.1, read as the reverse complement.
GGCCGAGCGACAGGGTGTGGACCGGAAGGCGCTCGACGGAACGCTTCAGACCGACATCCTGAAGGAATACATCGCACAGAAGGAGTTCATCTTCCCGCCCAGGCCGCATCTTCGGATCATCGGAGACCTGATGGCGTTTTGCGCCGAGGAGGTGCCTAAGTGGCATCCGATCAGCGTGTCCGGCTATCACATCCGTGAGGCCGGCTCGACGGCGGCCCAGGAGCTCGCATTCACCCTTGCCGACGGGTTCTCCTATGTCGAGCTCGGGCAGCAACGTGGGCTGGAGGTCGACCGCTTCGCGCCCGGGCTCTCGTTCTTCTTCAACGCCCACATCGACTTCTTCGAAGAGATCGCGAAATACCGGGCGGCGAGGCGGATCTGGGCACGGTGGATGCGGGATCGCTATGGGGCGAAGGACCCGGCGTCCTGGCGGCTCAGGTTCCACACGCAAACGGCAGGGTGCTCGCTCACCGCGCAACAGCCCGAGAACAACATCGTCCGAACCGCGATCGAAGCGCTGGCCGGGGTGCTCGGAGGAACGCAGTCGCTGCACACTAACGCCCTAGACGAAGTCCTCGCCCTGCCGACGGACCGGGCGGCCAAGATCGCCCTTCGGACCCAGCAGGTCATCGCCCACGAGACGGGCGTGGCCGACGTCATCGATCCCCTCGGCGGCTCCTATTTCGTCGAGGCCCTCACGAGCCGGATCGAGGATGCTGCCGAGGAGTACTTCCGCGAGATCGAGAAGCTGGGGAAAGGGCAGATCCTCGAGGGCGTTCTCACCGGGATCGAGAACGGCTACTTCCAGGGCGAGATCGCCGACGCCGCCTACCGCGAACAGATGCTCACCGAGAAGGGGCGGCTCATCAGGGTGGGCGTCAACGAGTTCGTGGATCAGGCGGAGGAGCCCATCGACATCCTCCAAATTCCCCAGGAAGTGGAGGAGCGACAGATCGAGGCGGTCGAGCGGATGCGGGCGTCCCGCAACGCCGAGACCGCCGAGGTCGCACTCGACCAACTGCGCGCTGCCGCTGCCGACGAGTCCGAGAACATCATGCCTCCGCTGATCGAGTGTGCTCGCGCCTACTGCACCGAGGGCGAGATCGTTAACGCCCTTCGTGAGGTCTTCGGCGAATACCGGGAAACGCCCAGGTTCTAGGAACTCGGGACGTTCTCACGTTCTCTGCGAGGGAGCGGGCGCCAGGGCGCCGAAGCGATGAGCCCCAGAGCGCCGAGCATCGCGATGTAGACCCCGGACCCGAGGGCTCCAAAGAGACCGATCTCCAGCCCCGCTTCCCGAACGGGGCCGAGCACCTGCCCGATACGGATCAGGAACAGGATCGAGACGGCGAGCGCGGCGAGTCCCACGAGCCCCCACGCGAGCCCGAGCTTCGGCCGTGAGAGAGAGAGGATCGCAAGCGCGCCGGCGACGATACCGATCCCAACCAGGATCAGTCCGAGACTGATGCCGCCCACATTGGGGTCTGGTCGCATGAGGAACGACGCGGGGATGGCCCGGGCCCCGAGGTCGCCGAGCGCTCCGGTCGTCCATCCGAGGACTGCGGACAGCATCAGGAAGAAGGCCGCCGCCAGCGCCAGCGTTGATCGCGTCGCCGTCCCCGCGAGGCCGGTCCGACGGAGGAGCGGACGAAGCCGTTGTTGGAGCCGGGCGATCCCCCGGCGTGCGCGAGCGAGATCCTGCCGGAGCGTTCGTAAGTCTTGCGTGACTCTCTTCCTGAGCACGGGAAAGACTTGCGTGACTCTATTCCTGAGCGCGGGGAAGAGAGGAGCCCGCACGGTTTTCTCCGGCGATGTCGGCGGCGGTTCCGGGGCGGGCGGCGCTTCCGAGGCGGGCGGCGCTTCCGAGGCGGGCGGCGGTCCCTTCCGTTCGACGATTTGCGGCTCCTGCGCCTGCGGTTCGGGCCGCGGCGAGGGCGCTGTGATGCGGTCAACCTGGACCGCAAGCGCCCGTGCTGCTTCGTCAAGCGTTGGCGCCGATGGCGGGGTTGGCCGGTTCGGTTGCGCCTCGGGGAGAGTTACGGCTAGTTGGTCGTCCCTTGCGGCTGGCGACTCCTCGATCGTGAGTTGCTGCTCCTCGGGTGGCGCGATTGTGAGTTGGGGAAGAGAGCCGAGGCGCGGCTCGGGATCGGCAGACCAGCTGCCGATCCCGGGTTCTTCGATCTCTTCGAGAGGAGGCTCGTCCGCTTCCAACGGGGGCGCGCTCGCCAGGTAGGCCTCTTGTTCCGCGACAACGTCGATCACGCGCCGGCTTGACTCCACAGGGTCGGGGTACGCGGCGAGCGGCTCCCGGTCGGTGTCGAGCGGCGTCCCACACCGAACGCAGTTATCGGTATCGGCGGTCGCCGGAAAGTCACACAGGCGGCAGCGAGTCAGCATGTCCGGAAAGCATAGATTGCCCTGGTATCTCCGGGCTAGACCGGGTTGTCCTTCAGGAACTCCACGATTCGGGCCGAGATCGGCTCCGGCTCGTCTTCCTGAACGTAGTGGCGCGCGTTCGGGAGCTCGAGAACCTCTGCGTGCGGATAGATCCCCTTCCAGACCTCGAGGATCGGAGGGGGGAACACGCGGTCCTGCATTCCCCAACAGATGAGCGTGGGGCGCCTGAGCTCAAGCAGCTTCTCCGCGATGCTCGCCATATAGGCGGCCTTGGGATGGTCGTGGCCGATCGGGATCGAGCGAACGGCCGCGAGGATCGGCACGCGAGAGTAGTAGTCGGGGAACGGCGCGCGGTACGCCTCGGCCAGGAGCGGCGTGGCGTTCTCCGGACGCATCCCGGCCCACATCCCCTCCACGAAAAGGTTCGCTCCGAGACAGAGCAGCTCGCCGAGACCTCGCTCCATGAACCACTTGTGGAAGGGCATCACCGTGCCGGACGGGAACACACCGACGCCGGTGTTCATGATCACGAACCGTGCGAAGCGGTCCGGCTCCTCCACCGCGGCGCCGAAACCGATCGGGCCACCCCAGTCCTGGACCACCAGGGTGATCCCCTTGAGATCGAGCTCGTGAATGAAGGTGAGGGTCTGTTCCACGTAGGTCTCGAGGCGGTACCGGAGATGCCCCTCCGGCCGATCGCTCCGGCCGAAGCCCATGCGGTCCACGGCGATCGCTCGATATCCCGCATCGGCGATCGGTGGAATGAAGTTCCGGTAGAGGTACGACCACGTTGGGTTCCCGTGGAGCATGAGCACGGGCTCGCCGTTGCCCTGTTCGACATAGTGGAGCCGGACATCGTCGGCGACCTGTAGGAACTTCGGCTCGAACGGGAAGGTGCCCTCGAAGTCGCCCATGAGATCCATGAGGTCGGAGTCTAACGGGAGAGGTTTCTCAGGCGAGTTGCACGCCGCGGATGCCCCAGACGCCGTCTCCGCCGACGACCTGGAAGTGGATCACATTCGATCCGTTGTCCTTTAGGAACTGATCGGCGATCGTGATCTGACGCGATTTCCATCCCTTGCCGGCCGGAAGCGTTGCCACCTCGCGCCAGTTGACCAGAAGCACGACCTCGCCCTTCTGGAATCTGCTTGCCTCGAAGACAAGCGTTTGGGCGCCGGAAAGCCCAGCGGTCTTGAAGAAGACCTCCCGAGGATGGGTTCGGTCCCCGCCGGGGATGTTTCCGTAAGCGCCGGTGTCCTCACCGATCGAGAGCGGCATGACCGGGCGTTGAAGGGGCGTCGGCAGGATCTGGGCGAGTGCGCCCCAGTCCTCGGGGCCGCTCGTGTCTTCGTCGTAGAAGCTCGCGCCGATCAGCCCGTGCTCTCGTACGGCGTGCACGAACGCGGCCGCCTCGGCGCGGTTCACGTCGTCCGCGACGCCGCCGATCAGGTGGATCGGCACCCGCTCCTGCCCCGAGCGTTCACGGGTCAGGCGGATGCTCTCGACGATGTAGCTGTACGT
>JBOGVI010000179.1:0-5357 GCA_050692695.1 Actinomycetota bacterium | reverse complement strand
GGCTGGTCCTTATCTGCGGCCGGTACGAGGGCGTCGACGAACGCGTCGTGGAGGGACTCCCGGCCGAGGAGGTCTCGATCGGCGACTACTTGCTCTCGGGCGGGGAGATGCCTGCGCTCGCGATGATCGACGCGGTGACTCGTCTCGTGCCGGGCGTTGTGGGGAAGGAGGAATCGCTCGATCGGGAATCGTTCGAGGAAGAGATCCTGGACCATCCTCACTACACGCGTCCCCAGGAGTTCCGAGGGATGTCGGTTCCCGACGTCCTGCTCTCGGGCAACCACGCCGAGGTAGAGCGGTGGCGGCGGGAGGCGGCCGTGAAGAAGACGCGCCGCAACCGTCCCGACCTGCTGAAAGGCTGACCGGGAGCGGCCGATCCGCCTGCTATCATCGGGACTCCCGCCATGAACAAGACCGATCTCGTCGACAAGCTGTACCTTCGCACGGACCTCCCACCCTTCCGGCCCGGCGACACGGTGAAGGTCCACGTCCGGGTGGTCGAGGCCGGCCGCGAGCGCGTGCAGGTGTTCCAGGGGGTCGTGATCCGGCGCCAGGGCGGCGGCCTCCGGGAGACGTTCACCGTTCGAAAGATCTCCTTCGGCGTCGGCGTGGAGCGCACCTTCCCGCTCCACTCGCCCTCCATCGCCAAGCTCGAGGTCGCTTCGCGGGGCAAGGTCCGCCGGGCCAAGCTGTACTACCTGCGAGAACGGCGGGGGAAGAAGGCCCGGATCCGGGAGCGCCGAGTCGAGGGCGAGGAACTCCTCGCCATTCAGGCCCTCGAGGCCGACCGGGCGGAAGCCGACGCCGAGGACGCCGGGAGATCCGGCGATGCGGGGACAGCTGAAGCAGAAACGGTCGAGGTAAGGGACGGCGCTGTCCAAGAGAGCGCCGAAGCGGCTGCCGAGGCCGAAGAGGCCGACGTCATCGACGCCGGCGTCGACATGGCCGACGTCCGGGCCGCCGACGCCGAAAGCCGGAGCTAGGAGTGGCCGAGCCTCGGCCCGGCTCGCCCGAGCCGACGAGCCCCGACCCGCCGACGACGGCGGCCGATCCCGTACCAGACCCCACAGCCCCGACCGGCGTCGCACCCGATCCCGCCCCGCGCGGACTCGTGTCGAGGGATGGTGCGGCCGAGAGAACGTCGTCCACGAAGCCCACCCGCCGGGGCGTGCTCGCGTTCTTCCAGGAGCTCCCGGTCCTCATCGTCCTGGCGTTCGCGCTGGCGATCCTGCTCAAGACCTTCGTCGTCCAGGCGTTTTTCATCCCATCGGGCTCGATGGAGCCCACGCTCGTGCCCGGCGACCGGGTGCTGGTGAACAAGGTGTTGCTCGAGGCGGACCGAGGCGACATCGTCGTCTTCGAGAACCCCCGTCCGGGGGAGGAGCCCGACCGCGGCATCATCGACGGCTTCGTGCACTGGCTCTCCGAGGGGCTCGGCTTCGCCCGTCCGGCGAACGAGGACTTCATCAAGCGGGTCGTCGGGCTGCCGGGGGAAACCGTGGAGATCCGCCGGCACACCGTGTACGTGGACGGGAAGGCCCTGGTCGAGCCATACCTCACCCGGGACGCCGTTCGCTCGATGAGCGACTACGGGCCGAAGACGGTCCCGCCGGGCGCCCTGTTCGTCCTGGGCGACAACCGGGGAGCGTCGTCCGACTCCAGGTTCTCCCTCGGGTTCGTCCCTCTCGATAAGGTCGTGGGGGAGGCGTTCGTCATCATCTGGCCGCCCTCCCGCATCGGGTGGCTGCGCTAGACCTCGACCTCGGGCGCTACGAGCGCCAGCTGCGGGAGCAGGGCTTCCGCGCCATCGCCGGTACGGACGAAGCCGGCCGTGGAGCGCTCGCCGGCCCCCTGGTCGCCGCGGCCGTCATCCTTCCCGAGGATTTCGATCTCGACGGCGTGAACGACTCGAAGGTCCTGACACCCCTCCAGCGCGACGATGCGTATGCCCGCATCGTTGCCGGAGCGCTGGCGTTCGCGGTGTGCAAGGCGACGCCGACCCGGATCGACCGCCGCGGGCTGCACCGGTCCAACCTGTGGCTGCTTCGGCGCGCCGTCTGCTCGCTCACCGTCCCACCCGACTACGTGCTGATCGACGGCTTCCCGGTGCGACGCCTGCCGAGCATCAGCCTGGCCATCAAGAAGGGCGACGCCGTGACGGCCTGCGTCGCCGCGGCGTCGATCGTGGCCAAGGTCACGAGGGACCGGATGATGGAGCGGTACCATCGGCGGTTCCGGGCGTACGGGTTCGACCACAACCGGGGGTACGGCACGCGCGAGCACTGGGACGTCCTGTCACGGCTCGGCCCGACGCCGATCCATCGCCTGTCGTTCAAGGGCGTGGGCGAGAACGGCACGGTGGACGTCGAAACCGTGGAGGACCCGTGAACGAGGGCGAGGACATCGAGCGGTTCGAAGAGGAGCGCGAGCTCGAGCTGTACCGGGAGTACCGCGACGTCCTTCCGATGTTCACATACGTCGTGGAGACCGAGCGCCGGTTCTACCTGGCGAACCAGGTGGACGTGCGCCCCCGCGACGACGGATGGGTCGAGGTGGTGCTGGCGGACGCCTGGGTATGGGACATGTTCCGCCCGGCCCGGTTCGTATCCAAGGTCCAGGTGATGACGCGCCGCGACGTGAACGTCGAGGAGCTCCGTCGCGACGAGACGATGCAACTTCCGGAGTGAGTGTCGGCGGCCCAGGCTAAGCTCCGCCCGTCGTGGACGACGCTTCGACCGACCACCGGGCTTCCCTCGGTCGCTCCGGTGAGGACGCCACCCTCGCGTTGTACGCGGGCCGGGGGTTCCGGACCGTGGCCCGGAACTGGCGGTGCTCCGTCGGCGAGATCGACCTCATCGTGGAGCGGCGGGGCCTGCTCGTGTTCTGCGAGGTGAAGGCGCGCTCGGGGAGCCGTTTCGGCGGCGGCCACGACGCGGTGACCTGGACGAAACAGCGGAAGCTCCGGCAGCTCGCCGAGGCATTCATAGCGACCGCGGCTGTTCGGCACACCGCGGTCCGGTTCGACGTCGCGAGCGTGCACGCCGGACCCCGCGGGAACAGCGTCGAGCTGTTCGAGGATGCCTTCTGATGTCACTGCCGCGCGCTAGGGTCGCGCGGTCGTGTACGGCAGGGTCATGGGGGTCACCGTGGTGGGAGTCCGCGGCCATCCCGTCGTGGTCGAGGCCCACATCGGGCGGGGGCTTCCTTCACTCACGCTGACCGGCCTCCCAGGCGCGCCGGTGCAGGACGCTCGGGACCGGATCCGCCCGGCGGTTGAGAGCTCCGGTCTGGAGTGGCCCCTCCGGCGGATAGTGGTGAACCTCTCGCCTGGGAACATGCGGAAGGACGGGCCGGGCCTGGACCTGCCTATAGCCGTGAGCGTGCTGGCCGCCTCCGCTCAAGTGCCGGGTGACCGGCTGGCCCGGTTCGCGTTCGCCGGCGAGCTGTCGCTCAGGGGTTCCACCGTCTCGACGCCCGGCGTGCTGTCGGTGGCCATGGCGGCCGCAAGGGCGAGGCTCGAGGGCGTGATCGTTCCGGCCGCGAACGCGGGAGAAGCCGCCCTGGTGGACGGCCTCCGCGTGGTCGGTGCGCCGACGCTCGCCGATGCCGTTGGGTTCCTGCGAGGAGCGTGGGACCCGCCCGTCGCCGTGCCGGGCCGGCCGCAGCAGGCCCGGCACGGCCCGGTGGACTTCTCGGAGGTCCGCGGCCAGGCTCAGGCCCGGCGGGCGCTCGAGGTTGCCGCCGCCGGTGGTCACAACGTGCTGATGGTGGGTTCCCCGGGCGCGGGAAAGACCATGCTGGCTCGGCGCCTAGCCACCATCCTGCCCGGCCTGTCCAGCCAGGAGGCGGTTGAAGTCACGCAGCTCCACTCGGTGGCGGGGCTGCTGGACGGGGTCGGCCTGGTCGCCTCCCGCCCGTTCCGCTCGCCGCACCACTCCATCTCGCTGCCGGCCATGCTCGGCGGGGGGAGCGGATACGTGCGTCCGGGCGAGGTGTCGCTGGCTCACCACGGGGTCCTGTTCATGGACGAGCTCACCGAGTTCCGGCGCGATGCGATCGAAGCCCTCCGCCAGCCGCTCGAGGACGGTCGGGTCGTGGTCACGCGGATGGCCGGAGCGGTGGAGTTCCCGGCGCGGTTCACGCTCGTCGCGGCGGCCAACCCGTGCCCGTGCGGGTACGAGGGCGACCCCAAGCGCCAGTGCCGGTGCCTCCCGCACCGCATCCAGCTCTACCGTCAGAAGCTGTCGGGGCCCCTGCTCGACCGGATCGACATCCGCCTGATCGTGCCTCGGCTCTCGAAAAAGGAGCTCCTCGGCGAGAGCGCCGGCGAGCCCTCCGCGGCCATCCGGGAGCGGGTGGAGGAGGCCAGGGCCCGGCAGTGGGACCGTTACGCGTCGCTCGGTTACCCGTGCAATGCCCAGCTGCCTGGCCCGGTGGCCAGGCGGGAGGCAAGGATGTCCCGAGGCGCGCATGAGGTCCTGGCTCGGGCCGTAGACGCGCTCGCGCTCACCGGCCGGGGCTTCGACCGTGCCCTGAAGGTAGCGCGGACCATCGCCGACCTGGCCTCGGCGGACGAGGTTTCCGCTGAGCATGTAGCCGAGGCGCTCTCCTACCGAACGAACCTGTCCGAGGGGAGCCTGGCCCGTGCCGGGTGAGAAGCCCACGGAGGATCCCGGTCACGCCTCCTCTGGCGACGACGGTTCGGCGGATCAGGACCGCCGCCCCACGAGATGGCATCCCGGCTTCGCCGATGGTAGGGCGAACCGGCGGGCGCTCCTCGTGCTCACAGCACTCCGCGGCATCACGCCGCGACAGTTGCTGGAGGTGGCCGACCGCGAGGGCTCGGCTTCGGCCTGCCTGGCCGCGGTGAAGGCCGGGAGGGCGGGGAGTACCGCCGATCGTGAGATCGCGCGCGAGCTGGATCCCGCCGCCATCGAGGCCGCTGTCGCCGCCTGCGGCGCGCGCTTCGCCCCCCACGGATCGGAGGCGTACCCGCCGCAGCTCGAGAACCTGAAGGACCCGCCCGCCGGGCTGTTCGTCAGGGGCCTTCCACTCCCCAGGCGAGACCGAACCGTGGCGGTGGTGGGGCCCGCAACTGCTCGGACCTGGGGAGGGAGCTGGCCCTGACGATCGGACGGGACCTCGCGGCGGCGGGGGTGTGTACGGTGAGCGGCGCTGCCCGGGGGATCGATGCCGCCGCGCACGAAGGGTCGCTCGAAGCGGGCGGCGACACGGTCGCGGTGCTCGGATGCGGCATCGACGTGGGATATCCGCGCGGCAGCCGGGCCCTGATCGCTCGGATCGCCGAGGTCGGCACGCTGGTGAGCGAGTACCCGCCGGGGGTGCCGCCGGAGCCG
>JBOGVI010000178.1:0-2113 GCA_050692695.1 Actinomycetota bacterium | reverse complement strand
ACGCGGATCTTCCGCACGCCGCAGGCGACGAAGACGCGGGCGAGCCGAGCGATCTCCTCGAACGTCAGCAGCTCCCCTCGCTCGAGGAACTGGAAGTCGCGACCGAAGACCTCCTTCGGCATGCAGTACACGCAGCGGAAGTTGCACCGGTCGGTGACCGAGATCCTCAGGTCCCGGAGAGGCCGGCCCAGGGCGTCGCCGGGTGACCGGTCGGCGTCGGCGGAGCCTAGAGCCCGTTCCACTCGCCCACCTCCCTAGAGGAATCGAGAGTACATCGGACCGGGAGTGGCCGCCCTTTCGGGCGACGGCAGCCGGACTGGTAATGGAAGTCGTGCGGCTTGAACTGGTCGCGGACGTGCGCGATCGGAAGGTCAACTCCGACATCAGCGCCATCGTCTCTAGGCGTCACAGCAGGTGCCTCCGGAGTTCGCGTTCGAGGTCCGCGCCAGGGGCTGGTCCCCGCCCTTTTGGGCGTTCTCAGGCGACCGGTCGTGGACCGGAGGCGCCGGGGTCGAGCCAGGTGAGCTCGAAGAGGCCCTCGTACCTCACGACGATGTCGCCGGCGAGCCAGAGGTCGGCGGTCCATCCGGAGTCGAGGGCAGTGAAGCGCCAGCGGCTCGCGGCGAACCTGCCCACCGGTGTGGCGATCTGCTCGTCGCCGATGAGTTCGTAGCGCTGGCGGACCCGGGTCGGGTCCAGCGTGACCGGCTCCAGGTAGACGACGTCGATCTCGGTAGTACCGGTGAGGCGGCGCGCGGTGATCGCGTTCGTGGCGGGGGTGAAGTAGTCGAGATGGACGTCGGGGCCGTAGGGGATCTCGATCGGTTCGTTGTCTCGGTAGCCGGTCAGCGTGGTGCCGCCGGAGCCCGGTTCCAGCAGGATGTCGTGCTCGCCGGTGGCAATGCGCATGCGGGCGATGCACCAGTCGGCGTCGACCGCGAAGTCGAGCGTCTCGTGGTGGGGTGAAGGGTCCGCGGCCTCGACCTGGCTGAAGTAGCGCCAGCCCATGGGGCCTGGGGCGCAACGGAACTCCTCGGTCCCGACGGGTTTCCCGTCCTCGCCGAACACGGTGTACCGACCGAACGGCATGGGTCAGAGCGTATCGGGCGTTGGATCTCGCTGGCGCCCTCGCCGATCTCCAGGACCTTGGCGTCCGGCGAGGGACCTTCAGCTGGTGGCGAAGCACGAATCGACGTCCTTCGCCTGCTCGTCGGAAGCGGCGGCAGGAACGCGAAGGATCCCGCGCAGGAGGAGGTAGACAAGGGAACAACAACACGGGGCGCGACGACGCTACTGGCTGTCGCCCCAGAGAGCCAATCCCGAGTTTGTGCACCCCTCAGGCCACGACCCGGGCCTGCGCCGTTCCCGGAATCGCGGGGCTCGAACTCACCATCGGGCCGGGACGGCACGTGATACCTCTGCCTGAGGGCGACCGATACCTCGGCTTCCTCTTCGCTCGGGCCGACGGCCCCGAGGAGGTCGAGGACGCGCTCCGCACCGCGCATGGCCACTTGGAGATCGTGATCGGCGCGCAGGAGTGATCACCCTGGGTCCGAGGAGACCTGGTTCGCATCAGGCGTCGACGAACAGGGCTATCGACGCGGTGAAGCCGTGCAGGAAGTTCTTCCCGCCGACCGGCCCGATCTCCCCCGCGCAGTTGAATCCCGCCAGCGGAAGGCCCCCGAGCTTCTCCGAAACAAGCGACGCGTCGTGATCCGGGGACGAGAACAGGCGTGACCCCCTCCCGTTGCAGGTGAACAGCAGCGCCCCGGCCGCCGGTTCCGCCTCCCGCTCGAGGAGGGTGCGTAGGTCCTCGTCCGCGGTGGCCGCATCCCGAACGTGGAACTGGATGGTCTCCCCGACCTCGATCCCGTCCCCCACCGCGAGCGCCCCGCTCTGCGGGTCCACCCCCATGACCCCCCGGATCAGGAAGTCCCCGCGCTCCAGTTCGGCCTTGTACTCGTCGATCGCGCGGCCCACGTGGAGGCCCTGACCGACCTGCTCGCGGTCCTCGGGTGGGAGCGTTTCCGCGAGCTCCTGGAGTCGCTGGAGGGGCGGCCGACCTCCCAGCTCGTAGATGACGTTCCCCTCGGCCCGCGTCACGGTGTAGACG
>JBOGVI010000177.1:0-10553 GCA_050692695.1 Actinomycetota bacterium | reverse complement strand
GCCACGGACCGCCGCGGGCGGAAGGCTGTGCTGGTACCGGCCTTCGCCGGGCTCGCGGCGATCACGGCGGTCCTCGGGCTGGCGAACTATGCGGTGTCCTTCATGGTGGCCATGGGGGTTCTCGGCGTGGTCAGCGGATATGCGGGCGTCCCGCCCGCGGCCATGCTCCAGGACCTCACGCCAGAGGGACTGTCCGGGTCGGCCGTGGCGGCCTTCCGGTTCGTGGGAGACCTGGGGTTCGTCCTGGGGCCGCTCGCGGCGGGGTGGACGGCGAGCGCGTTCGGCTTCGGGACCGCCTTCCTCGCGTGCGCGATCCCATCGGCCGTCGCCTTCGGCCTCCTTCTGTCGATCCCCGAGACGATGCCCGCGCTGCCACGGACCGGCGAAGCCCCGGGCCTGTAGGGCGGTCGAGATGGGGGCATGGCCCCAAACGCGGACTTGAGGAGGCTCCGGTGAGGATCTCGGCCGACATCGTTCTCCCCGTCTCCCCGGAAGATGCCTGGGGGAGGCTCCTGGCCTGGGAGGACCAGGCGGCGTGGATGAAGGACGCCGACTCCGTCCGGGTTCTGACCTCCCATCGCGAAGGGGTGGGCGTGGTCGTGGCGGTCAAGACCCGCGTGCTGAACGTGCCGGTGTTCACCGAGCGCCTGGAGGTGACGTTGTGGGAGCCGCCCCGGCGGCTCGTGATGGCGCACCTCGGCATCGTCCGGGGCGTGGGCGAGTGGGCAGTGCGGCCCGTCGCCGGCGGCACCCGGCTCACGTGGACCGAGGACCTCGGACTTTCGGTGCCGGTCCTCGGCAAGATCGCACTCCTCGCCTACCGGCCCCTGATGCGCCGGCTGATGCGCGGTTCGCTCGCCAACCTCCGAGCCCTCCTGGAGCTCGAACCCCGGTAGCGGGCGGCCGTACACTGGAGCGGAAGCAGGGGAGCCCGGTGGGACCGGGCTGAGAGGCCGGCTGGGGGTCCAGGGGCTCAAGCAGCGAAGCGGTAGTCCCAGGCAACTGGGGTCAAGCAGCGAAGCGGTAGCCCCCGGAATCCAGAGTCGGCGACCCTTGGAACCTGATCCGGTTAGTGCCGGCGGAGGGAGCGAACCGTGCCGAACCTCACCGAACGCCTCGAGAACGCCCTGAGGCGCGAGGCGCCGTCCTGGGGCATCCGCCCCGTACCAGCCGAGCATCGCCGACTGTCCGGGCTGGACCTCGGCGTCCTGTGGGGCGATCTGTCCGTAGGGCTCCTGGTGATGGTCACGGGCGCGCTGCTGGTCCCGGGCCTGGGATTGCCCCGGGCCCTCCTCGCAATCGTGCTCGGCTCCGCGATCGGGTGCCTCCCCCTGGCCCTTCTCGGGCTGGCCGGCGAGCGGGAGGGCGTCCCCTCCATGGTGCTGTTTCGGCCCGTCGTCGGACTGCGCGGCTCGTTCCTTCCCTCGGCCCTCAACCTCCTCCAGCTCCTCGGGTGGACCGCCGTCGAGTTCTGGGCCATGGGGCAGGTGGCGAACGTGGCCTCGAAGCGCCTGTTCGGGCTGGACGCGTACCACTTCTGGCTGGCGGCAGTGGCGGTGGTGTGCACGCTCCTCGCCATCGGAGGGCCGATCCTGGTCGTGCGACGATGGCTGGAGCGGTTTGGGATCTACGTGCTGATCGGCTCGGCGCTCTGGATCACGGCGGAGGTGCTCGCCGCTGGGCACCTCGGAGCCATCTGGCGAACCCCCGGACAAGGCGGGGTGCCGTTCTGGCTCGCCGTGGACCTCGTGGTGGTGATGCCCGTGTCGTGGCTGCCGCTCGTTGCCGACTACAATCGGTTCGCTCGCAAGGGTTCCGGCGGCTTCGCCGGAACGTACTCGGGGTATTTCATCGGGAACGTCTGGTTCTATTCCCTCGGGGCCTTGCTGGTGTTGGCCGCGGGGGCCGGCGCGGACGTGTTCGGCATCGGCACGGCCATCGCCACCGTGGCCGGCGGCGCCGCGGTCCTCGTCGCGCTCCTGGTGGGGGAGAGCGACAACGCGTTCGCCGACATCTACTCGGCGGCGGTCTCCACCCAGAACGTCCGGCCGGACCTGCCGCAGCGCGGCCTCACCGTGACGGTCGGCGCGATCGGGTTCGTCCTGGCGCTCGCGCTCTCGATGGATCGCTACGAGTTCTTCCTGTTTCTGATCGGGTCGGTCTTCGTGCCGCTGTCCGGGGTCTTCGTGGCCGACTACTTCGTGCTGCGACGCGGGAGCTACGGCGAGGAGGCGCTGTTCGCGCCGACCGGCGTGAGGTGGCGGGCCGTCGTGCCGTGGGCGGCGGGGTTCGCGCTCTACCAGTGGAGCGTTCCCACCGGTCCGCAGGCGTGGTTGGACGCGGTAAGGACGGTGTTCCACGAGTGGCTCCGCTTGCCGTTCCCGCTGTTCGATTCGGTCTTCGGCGCGAGCATCCCGAGCTTCCTGGTGGCCCTCGTGCTGGCGCTCCTGGTCCTGCGGGATGGCGTGGCGCCGAGAAGAGGAGCTACTGCGACAACGATCGGGGAGTCGGTGGTGGAGCGGCCACCAGCAGGATGACGGCGGGATCGGGCGAGGCGTTCCTGATCGTGAGCTCCGAGCCCGCCGGGACCAGGACCGAGCCCCACTGCTCCAGGCGGGTCCGCCCCCGATCGACCTGGACCGCCACCTGGCCGGCGATCACCGTGCAGATGGCGTCCGAGTCCGGGTCGGAGAGCGGACCGAGGCCCTGGGCGTCCCGGAGGCAGATGACTTCCGACCACATGTGCTCGGACTCGTAGAGCGCCTCGTGGTGTGGTCCGTCCTCGGAGAAGCGGACCAGGTCGCGCAGGTCTTTGGCCTTCACGACCGCAAGCGTAGCGGCGGGCGTCTCCTGCCGTCCGGCGGAGTCGGTGGATAGACTGACCCCCCGAGCTGCGCGGACGAACAAGGAGTGTGCGCCGTGGCCACCTTTGTCTTCTCGACCGATCCCCCGGCCGAGGTGCGCGCCGACGTCCTCGTCCTCCCGGTGTACGAGGGTCCGGAGGCCGGACCGGGGGTGAGGGACGTAACGGGAGCCGATCTCATCGGGCTGTACTCTGACGCCAAGCTGAAGGGCAAGAAGAAGGAGACCCTGCTGGTCCCGGACACGGGCGGTCTCGGCATCCAGGCGAAGTCCGTGCTGCTCGTGGGCCTGGGCAAGCGGCAGAAGGTCACCGCCGACACCCTCCGTCGGGCCATCGGACGGGTGGCGGGCCAGCTGTCGAAGCGGCGGACCGTCGCCACCACGCTTCCCCAGGCCGTCGGCCGTTCCCCCGCGGAGGCGGTGCAGGCCACGGTGGAGGGAATGCTCCTCGGGTCGTACCGGTTCGACCGCTACAAGTCCGGCAAGGTGGGGGACGGGCCGGAACGGCCGGCCCTTCGGACGGTCAAGGTCCTGGGTGGAGCCCGGTGGGACACCCGTCCCATCACGCGCGCTGCCGAGCAGGCCATCGCCGAGGCCGAGATCGTGAGCGACGCCGTCCTGTGGGCCCGTGACCTGGTGAACACCCCCGCCGGGGACTGCACGCCCGACGACCTGGCCCGGCAGGCCCAGACGATGGCCACGGACGTCGGTCTGGAATGCAAGGTCTGGAACGAGGCCGAGCTGGCGAAGGGCCGGTTCGGCGGGATCCTTGGGGTTGGCCAGGGAAGCGTGAACCCCCCGCGGCTCATCGAGCTCCGGTACCGGGGCGCGACCGGCAACCGGCCTCCCATCGCGCTGACCGGGAAGGGCATCACGTTCGATTCGGGCGGACTGTCGTTGAAGGAGCCCGCAGGAATGGAGTGGATGAAGGCGGACATGGCCGGGGCGGCATCGATCCTGGCCACCATGAAGGCCATCGCCCGGCTGAAGCCGAAGGTGAACGTGATCGCGGCCATCCCGTCATCGGAGAACATGCCAAGCGGCTCGGCCATCCGTCCGGGCGACGTGATCACGCACCGCGGCGGCAAGACCTCCGAGGTAGTCAACACCGACGCCGAGGGGCGGCTGGTCCTTGCGGATGCCCTGGCCTACCTGGCCGAACGGAAGCCTCGCGCTATCGTCGACACCGCGACCCTCACGGGGGCGTGCATGGTCGCGTTGGGCCGGGACCTGTACGGCGTGATCGGGAACGAGCCGGGGCTGGTCCGGGACATCCTGGCTGCGGGAGAAGCCACCGGCGAGCGCGGGTGGGAGCTCCCGCTGTGGGACGGCTACCGGGAGCTCGTGAAGTCCCACATTGCCGACGTCCGCAACTCGGGCAAGGACCGGTGGGGAGGAGCCATCACGGCCGCTCTGTTCCTCTCGGAGTTCGTCGGCGACACGCCGTGGGCTCACCTGGACGTGGCGGGCCCGGCGTACCCGGAGAAGGCCGGCGACTACTGGCCGAACGGGGCGACCGGCGTTCCCGTCCGCACACTGGTCCGATACGTCCTCACTCAGGCCAAGCGGCCGGCGCGAAGCCGGTAGCCACTGGGCGTTCGCGGCCGGCGCGCAGCCGGAAGGCCGCTATGGCTTCGCGCCAACCGCCAGCCAGACCTCGCGGAAGTCGTTCACGGGGTCGGAGAATCGCTCCTCAAAGACCTCGCGGGCGCGGCTCCGGAAGGACTCCCACCCCGCCGGCCCGAGCATCGAGCGGAGAAACCGGCCGGTGGACCAGGTGCCGAGCCCCTCGACGTACTCGTCGAGGGCGTAAGTGAAACGGTACTCGCGGCGCTCGGTGCGGATCTGCCGGAGCCCCGCGTCCATCAATGCTTCCTCCAGAGCCGCTCGGTTGGCGAACCGCTCGCCCCACGGGACGGCCTGGGCATGGATGTCCCGCAGCAGCGGCTGGCCGACGGCTGCCTCCACGAGCCCGAACCAGGTCTTCTGGAGGTCGTCGGCGTTATGGTCGGCCCACGAGGACATCCCGAGCCGACCCCCGGGCTTCAGGACTCTGATCATGTCGAACAACGCCGTCTGATACTTCCTGAAGTGCGAGACCACGAAGTTCGCCGTGACGACGTCGAACGTCCCGTCGCGGAACGGCAGGTCGATGGCGGAGGCCGCGGCCAAGCGGAGCCGCGGCCTGGCCCGGGAAGCCTCCCCCAGCATGCCGAGCGACACGTCCACGCCGACGGCGAGGCCGCCGGGGCCCACGGCCTCGGTGGCCTCGCTCACCGCGACGCCCGTGCCGGTGCCGACGTCGAGGACGCGCCCACCGGCCGAGGGTCGGGCCATAGCCACGAGATCGCGCGCCGGCTGGGCCATGCGGGGAGCATGGATCCGCTCGTAGGCCTCAGCGATGCCGTCGTAGGAACGCCAGTCGTCCATTAGGTGAACCAGCCTATCCGGTGAGGCCTCGTTTCACCCCGGTAGGCTATCCGCGGCATGGAGGGCAGCATGTGAAAGGCCCGGCCGGCGTGACCGCGCTTGTGGTGGGCGAAGTCGCCGCGGGCGGCGCGGCGTTCCTCTTCCTCACCCCGCTGTGGAACGAGGTCCGGCGGGGGTTCTTCACGCTCACAGGCATCGTCATCCTGGTCGCCGCCGTCGCGGCGTGGCGTTCGGCGGCCGCGGGGCTGGTGGAGGGGAGCGAGTCCGGCCTGTGGGCGATGCGGTTGGCCGGGACGCTGGCAGGGGTGACGCTGGTGTGGGTCGTCCTCCTCGTCCTCCGGCGGGCGGCGGCGACCCGTGTCGTCGGGGTCGTCTCGGTCCCGCTATCCGCGGCGATGCTCGCGGCCATGGCCGGCACGGCTGAGGGATCAGCGGTCGTGGGGTTCCTCCAACTGCTGGCGGGCGCGGCGTTCCTCGGCGCGGTGACCGACGGCCTGTTGCTCGGACACTGGTACCTCACCGACCGGGGGCTGTCGCGCACACCGATCAACCGCTCGACCACGTTCCTGATCGTCGCCGTGGTAGCCGAGACCGCCGCAGTGATCGGTGGCGGCTTCGGGCCGACCAGGGCGAGCTCCGACTTCAACCCCCTCCTCACGTCCGCAGGGCTGGCGTCGTGGATCGCGCTCGGGATGGTCGCCGCCACCGCGCTCATCGCCGGCCTGATCCGGGCGGCGCTCCGGGGAACCCGGGCCTCGGCCGTGCAAGCGGCGACGGGTTTCTTCTACCTCGCCGTCATCACCGCAATGACCGCGGAGTTCGCGGCCAAGGTCAGGTTCCTGCCCTAGCCCATGGTCGCGGCGGTCATGTTCCTGGGCGTCGCGGCGGAGATGGTCGCGTGGTGGGCCGTGGGGCCTCACGGCACGCGCGTGTGGCTCGTGATGGGGCTCACGCTTCCCGCGATGGGCGTCGCGGCGGTGATCGCGGGCCCGCTGTCCCTCTCGCCAGCAGTGGCGCTGGGACTGGCCGCTCCGGCCGGTGTCGCGGCCGGCGTTGCGCTGTACCTCGCGACCAGGGAGTTCATGGAGGTCGTCCGGGGATGGCGGGTCTTTCACCAACAGTCGGCCGAGATCTACGCGCGACGGGGCGGGCTGCCCCTCTGGGCAGTCGTGGTGTTCGCGCCGGGACTCATCGTGGCCGGCGAGGAGCTGTTTTGGCGGGGGCTGTTCCAGGCACACCTCACCGATGCCCTGGACGGCCGGGCGGCAGGCGCGGCGGCCACCTGGCTGGCGTTCGCAGCCGTGAACCTGGCCAGCCGAAACCTGGCGATCATCGCCGGAGCGGTGGTGGGTGGGGCGGTATGGGCCGCCCTGGCGTGGTGGACGGGCGGTGTGCTGGCCAGCTTGCTCTGCCATTCCGTCTGGACGGCCCTCATGCTGTCCTTCCCGGTCAATCGATTCCCGGCGCGAGAGACGACGTGACCCAGTCCCTCCCGGCCGAGTTGGAGGAGACCCTGGAGCGCGGTTCGTTCTGTCACGTGGCCGCGGAAACCCGTCACGGACCGCACCTCACGCCGATGGTGTTCGTCCTGTCAGAGGGACGAGTGTGGGTGACGACGTCCCGAGGGTCCGTGAAGGCCCGGTCGTGGCGCGTCGACCCTAGGGTGGGCGGGATGGTCCGGGTCGGCCTCCGGGCGGTGACCTTCGCAGGTCGGGCCATCCCCTACGACCTCCTCGACGCCGGGACGTGGGACCGGGCGGTCCGCAGGCTGCCGGCCCTCGCCGAGGCGTCCATCCGGTTCACTCGGAAGAACGCGAAGTTCTTCGCCGGGTACGCCGTGGACGCCAGGCACGTGCCGCTGGCGTGGACGCCGCCGGGACGTGTGTTCGTTGAGGTCGAGATCGAGCGGGCGGCCATGGTGGACGGCGACGTGGTCCGTGAGACGTGGGGCGAGTGGGAGCCAACGCTCCCGTCCGGTGAGGCGTTCCGGGCCAGGCGGAGCGGGCCCGACGCCTTGGCCGCGCTCCCCACCGACGTGCGCAAGGCCCTGGGGCGCAAGGGGAACGCGGTGTTGGCCGTGGAGGGTCCAGCTGGTGCGGCGGTGCTCCCGGCGTCGTGGGGGGCGGATGGGCCGGCCTTGTACGCGGCGCTCCCGCAGGCCATTCTCGCGCTGGCCGGCCTGGAAAGCCCGAGGGCGCCGGTAGCCCTGGACATCGACCGGACGTCCTGGTGGCGGGCCAAGCGGATGGTGGGGGCCATGGTTAGGGGCGATGGGGAGGCGTTCGCGGTGGATCGGCTTCGGTCAGGAGGGAAGTCGGCGCAGGCAAACGTCAGGCTCACCGGGTCCGATCCGAACGGGGTCGCCCTGGTCCGGGTCCGGCCGGAGCGCGTCGTGTGGTGGCGGGGTTGGTCGAGCGGGAGCGCCCGGCTCTCGTGACGGTCGTGAGCGTAGCCGTGGAGGTGGACGCCCCGCCCGAGGCGGTGTGGGCGGTGGTGTCCAACCCCCGGAACCTTCCCCACTGGGACCGCCACATCGTGGCCGTGGAGGGCCGTCCGGAGGACGAGCTCGGCCGGGGTGTCGCGTACACCATCGTCATGCGGTTCATGGCGATGCACGCCAGGGTGCGGGCAGAGGTCCTGGAGTGGTCGCCACCCCTCCGCTCGCGCATCCGACTGTCCGGCCTGCTCGACGCGACCGTCGACACGAAGGTCAGCCCATTGCCGGGGGGCCGAAGCCGTCTCGAGCACCACGTGGACTATCGCTTCAAGGGCGGGGCGCTCGGCGAGCTCGCGGCGCGGAGCCTGCGCCTGGTGGGCGGGTCGCAGCTCGCCCTCCGCCACGGGATCCTGGCGCAGAAGCGGGAGATCGAGTCCCGGCGCTAGTCCCTCCGTTCCCGGAGGTTCCGCAGTACTTTCCGGTCCTCGCGGCCGGGACGGCCCACGAAGTACCCGGCGACGAAGCCGAGGATGGCGGCGACGACGATCACGGTCACGACCCGGGCCTCGGTGGTGAACAGGAGGAAGTTGACCTCGACGATCTTGAAGTTCGCGACCCCGAAGATGATGAGCACCAACACGAGGAGGAAGATCAGGACCTGACGGGCCGAGACGCCGCCGGTCCGGCGGCCCTCCGAAGGTCCGGTTCCTCCGTTCCCCCGATCGGCGAAGTCGTCCTCGTCGTCTCTCCTCATGTCCCCTCCCCCGACGCGACCGGCGGGATACTCGCATATCATCCCGCCCGGTGCTGAAGCGAGCGATGCGCGTCGCCGGGCTCGCCGGGGCCGCGGTGGCCGTCGGCATCGCCGCGTCTGGTGGACCCGGTGAGAGCCTCGACACCCAGGCCTTCCGCGCCGTCAACCGGGGCCACGGCCTCGCCGCCGACCGGTTCTTCCACGGTATCACCGAGCTCGGCTCGATCTGGGCCTCGATCGGGGGGGCCGCCGTGCTCGCCGCCTCCGGCCGCCGCCGGGCCGCGGCCCGAGGGCTCACCGCGGCCTCCGTCACGTGGCTCCTGGGGCAGGGCCTGAAGCGAGTATTCCTTCGTCCTCGCCCGTACGTCGCCCACCCCGCCGGCGTGCGGCTCATGGCCGATCCACCTCGGGCCACGTCCTGGCCCAGCAGCCACCCGGCCGTGTTGCTGGCGTTCGTGACGGTGGCCGGGCGGGAGCTTCGACTTCCCGGTGCAGCCCGGGCCGCGCTGACCGGCCTGGGGGTCGCGGTCGGCATCTCGCGAACCTACGTCGGCGTGCACTACCCGGCCGACGTGGCGGGCGGTCTCCTGCTGGGGAGGGCCGTGGCCGACGCGCTGTCCGGGGAGACGGCCGGTAGACTCCGGCCGTGATCCCGCTCGGCGCCGTCGGCTGGCCGGTCCTCGACCGGGTTCACGTCTTCGGAGATTTCGCCATCTCGCCCCACGGCCTCGGCATCGCGATCGGGTTCCTGTTCGGCGCGTGGATCTTCACTCGGGAGGGCCCGAAGCGCGGGGTCACCGTCGACCACGTGAACTCGATGGTGTTCTGGGCACTGGTGGGGGCCATCGTGGGAGCGCGGCTGTTCTACGTGATCGCACACTTCTCCGAGTTCGACGGGATCGGTGACATGCTCGCCATCTGGCGGGGCGGCATCAGCCTGCTGGGCGGCATCGCGGGCGCGGTGCTAGTCAACCTCCCGCAGATGCGCCGGTACGGGTACCGCTTCTTCCAGGTGATGGACGGCGCAGTGATCGGGCTCGCGTTCGGCATCGCGTTCGGTCGGATCGGCGACCTCATCATCGGCGACCACTTCGGTAGGCCGACCAGCTGGCTCTTGGCGTTCCGCTACGAGGGCGGGGTTCCGGCGGGCTACGACTGCATGGCCGGCCTATGCGGCCAGGGGCTCCAGGAGGGGCAGCAGATCGTGCTGACGAACACGAGCGCCACGCTGCTCCGGGCGAACGGCGAGGTCATCGCCACGGGCGTGGGGGTCCACCAGACGGCCCTGTACGACATGATCGGCGCGACGGTGCTGTTCCTCGTGCTCTACGGGCTGAGCCGCGCGCCGCGGCGCCTCGGTATCCTCACGCTCACGTTCGGCGCGTGGTACGGAGCGATGCGGGTGATCGAGGACTTTCTCCGCGTGGACAAGCGGTTCTTCGGGATGACCGGCAGCCAGTGGACCGGGCTCACCGTGTCGGTGGTATGCGCGGTCGCGCTGTTGGTGTGGGCGATCGGGTCGAGTCGCGGCCGCGCCGAGCACACCGAGACGGCACCGGCCTCCGAGCCCGAGACCTGACCGCTAGTGCGCGTGGCCGTGGTTCCCGCCGGCCGCCGCCGCCACGCCGGGCCGCGCCGCCAGAGGCAGCGGCTTGCCCACCTTCGACCTGGTGACCTGGGCGACCCTGCGGGCCGCCTCGCGGAGCGCGGCGCCCGCCGGGGAGTCGGGGTCGGACGCGACGATGGGCCGACCCTCGTCGCCGCCCTGCCGAAGGTCGGGCATCAGCGGGACCTGAGCGAGGAGCGGGACCCCGAGCGTTTCGGCAGCCTCCTGACCGCCACCATCGCCGAAGATCGCGGTCCGCTCGCCGCAGTGGGGGCACGCGAACCAAGACATGTTCTCGATCACGCCGATCGGGCGGAGGTTCGTCCGCTCGGCCATTTTCCCGGCGCGCTCGGCGACCTTGCGGGCCGCCTCCTGGGGCGTGGTCACCACGAGCATCGAAGCGCCAGGCAGGAACGATGCGAGCGAGATGGAGACGTCACCGGTCCCCGGCGGCAGGTCCGCCA
>JBOGVI010000176.1:0-2900 GCA_050692695.1 Actinomycetota bacterium | reverse complement strand
GCCTACCGCATGCGCGTGGATGCGCTTGCCCGGATGATCGTGGAGGATCGGGAGCGCGGGGACCGTCCAATCGCCATCGTGGCGACGGCGGGGACCGTCGGCACCGGCGCCGTCGACCCGATCCCGGAGCTGCTCCAGGTCGCGCGGTCCGAGCAGCTCTGGCTGCACGTCGATGGGGCGTACGGGGCGTTCGCCGTGATCGCGCCGAGCGCGCCCGAAGCACTCCGGGCGATGGCGGACGCTGACTCGATCGCGTGCGACCCGCACAAGTGGCTCTACGCACCTGTGGACGCCGGTGTGACGCTGGTTCGAGAGCCAGGGCTTCTCGCGGGCTCGTTCGCGTTCCACGCGTCGTACCTGCACGCGCGGGCAGATTCGGACGGCCGGGTGGACCTGGCGGAGCTGGGCCCGGAGAACAGCCGACGTGCTCGAGGGATCAAGGTCTGGATGGCGCTGCAGGCCTACGGGCTCGACGGCTACCGCGACATGATCGAGAGCAATATCCGGCTCGCCGCCTACATGGAACGGCTCGTGGAGGCCGCGCCCGATCTCGTGCTGGCGGCGCCGAGGGAGCTCTCGATCGTGTGCTGGCGCGTGGAGCCCGAGGACGTGCCCGACGATCGGCTCGACGCGCTCCAGGTCGAGGTGATCGAGGAGCTGGAGCGACGGGGCGTCGCGATCGTGTCGACCGCGCGGCTGCGTGACGGCCGGACCGCGCTGCGGGCGTGCATCGTCAACTTCCGCACGGGCCCGGCGGACGTGGAAGCCGTCGTACAGGCGAGCGCGGAGATAGGCCAGGAGCTCGCCAGCGGATAGTCCGGGCGCGGACGAGAGGCGGCGGCCTTCTACGCTGGTGTCCGCTTCACCCAACACTTGGTTTCGAAGTGCCAGAATCGGAAGACGGTTCACACATCCTCGCGCCACCTCCACGATTCGACTACGGTGTGCACCGAGGGACGACGCGAAAGGCTCCTCGTACCCATGGTGCCCGACGCGCATCCATCCCTGATCCGGCTGAGGGCTGGTCGGAACAGTCCGCGCCGTCCCCCTTCCCGGCCACCCGGTCAGGTCGCGACGATCTGGATCTGACCGTCGTCGACACCGGAGAAGGAATCGCCCCCCTCTTCGACGAACGCGAAGGTGAGGGCTTGGGCGCTGCCGGGCTGGAAGAGCGCCTGGGACGTCTGAACCGTGACGGTGATTTTGTGGTGCTGGCCATCGCACACCGGAACGTAGAAGCCGTTGCCGGATGCCTGACCCTGCGAGACGTTCACGTACGACTGCTGCCCGGTCGAGCCCACGGGGCACGCGGCCGTGACGTCGATCGACACCGCTTCGCCGCCGCCTTGGATCAGCGCCGTGTCCGAGAGGTCCACGAAGACGGTCGGCTCGACCCGGACGCCCTGCGAGTCCTGGGCCTGCTCGGTCCGCCCCCGCTTGATGAGTACGAACGCGGTGGCCTGGGCATCCCCGAGCTGGAACGGGGCATCGGAGGACTGCACGGTGACCGGGAATCCCTGGTACAGACCGGTGCAGGTCAGGGGGAACGATGTGTCCCCCGACGCCTGAGGCTGCGACACGGTGACGAGCGCCTGCAGCACGGTCCACCTCTCGGGGCACCTGGCCAAGAGGCCGATGAAGACCGACTGGCCATCGGGAGCAAGCCCCGCGGCCGAGTGGAGCTGCACGTCCAGGCGTGTCGGCGTCGGCGGGCTGGCCTCAGCGGGTAGGGCGCCGCCGGCCAATAGAAGGCCAACGAGGCCGAGGAGAGCGAAGCGGCACACGCGTTGCGAGATGTTGCCGTGCACTCCAACCACCTCCCTCGAGGGTTTGGTGCGACTCCCTCGGACGTACTGCGTTCGCGGACCGGTCACGGCTTGGCGACGGTACAGCCTGCTCTACGACCTTCTCAGCCAGCCGGAGCCTCCGGGCGGGCCAGCACGTGGTGGTAGGCGTACCCCTCGTCGTGCCAGGACCCCTCGACCTCTTTCAGGATGACGAACCCGGCGTCGGCGACCCACGCGCGGACCTGCTCCATGCTCGGGTAGTGGTGGTAGTAGCCGCCGTCGGGCTCGTCCCAGATGACCTCGCCTTCCACCACCGGAAGGCCGGACCGTCGGGCCTCCTCGTTCGCCGCGCGCACCCGATCTTCCGGGACGAGCTCGACCGTAAGGTACAAGAAGCCCCCCGGGCGGAGGGCCCGGCGGAACCGCTTCAGGATCCCCGGCCAGTCCTCCGGCGGAACGAACTCCATGGCGTCGACACACATCACGCCGTCGAACTCGTCTCGGTATGGAAGATGCTGGAGGCCGTGCTTCTCGGTGGGCACGTGGGGGAACTTCGTTCCGGCCTGGGCCAGCGCGCCGCCGGAATGGTCCACGCCCAGCAGCGAGCGACCGCTGGCGATCACCATCCCGAAGTACTTGCCGGTCCCGCACGCCGCGTCGAGCACCCTGCCGCCGGGTGGGAGCTTCGAGAGGAACGACTCCACGAACGCTCGGTGGGTGGGCTCCATCTCACCCCACCGTGCGTCGTAGCCGGGGGCCAGGGCGTCCTCCTGTTGCTCGTCGACCCGCCGCATGGTCCGGAGCCATGCCACCCGATCGGCCGTCGGCGCGGAGTGCCTCTCGGAATCGCTCATGGGGAGGCTGGCGCGCCCACTTCCGCCGTCGCCTCGTCCGCTCGAACGGTCACGGTGAGACCGGTCCGAAGCGACCCGTAGGTCTCCTCTTCCGCCACGACGACCGGGACGCGCGTTCCGTAGAGCTCGCGGGCCACGATGGCCCCCAGGGCCACGATGGGGTCGGCCTCGCGCATCACGATGGCCGCCGGGGCGGTGCCCGCCCGGATGGCCTCGGCCAGCACGCTGGGGCTCGAGCTGGACCCGCGCCCGGACGGCA
>JBOGVI010000175.1:0-2541 GCA_050692695.1 Actinomycetota bacterium | reverse complement strand
TGAGGATCCCGCCCACCACGCCGCCGAGGATCACGATCAGGATCGGCTCGATGAGGGACGTCAAGGCGTCCACCATGGCGTCGACCTCGGAGTCGTAGAAGGTCGCAACCTTCTCGAGCATCGTGTCAACGGCGCCCGTCTCCTCCCCTACGGCCAGCATCTGGACGACCATGGGCGGGAAGACGGCGTGCTTCGATAGGGGCTTCGCGATGGACTCGCCCTCGCGCACGCTCCCCTGCACGTCGATCACCGCCTTGCTGATGACCTTGTTGTTGACGGTGTCCGCCACGATGTCCAGGGCCTGGAGGATGGGGACGCCCGATCGGAGCAACATCCCCAGGGTGCTGGAGAACCTGGCCAGGGCGGTCTTCCGGAACAGCTGCCCGAAGATGGGGATCTTGAGCTTCGCGGCGTCCACCGTGGCCCGTCCCCGCTCGGTTCGCTTGTACCGCCGGAGGGCGAAGACGGAGGCGGCGACGAACCCCATGAACAAGTACCAGTAGTTCCGGAGAGCCTGCGAGACGCCGAGGAGGATCCGGGTCGGCAGCGGGAGCTTCCCACCCAGCTGCGCGTAGATCGTCTCGAACTGGGGAACCACGAAGAGCAGCATCGCGGCCAGGATGAAGGTGACCAGGATCACCACGACGAGGGGGTAGGTCATGGCCGACTTGATCTTTCGACGGAGCTCGACCTCCCTCTCGATGTTGTCGGCCACCCGCAGGAGGACGGTGTCCAGCACGCCCCCGGTCTCACCCGACTTGACCATGGCGATGTAGAGGTCGTTGAAGGCTTTGGGGTGCCGGTCCATGGCGCCGGAGAGCGATTGGCCCTGCTCCACGTCCACGCGCACCTGGGTCAGGACCTTCTCGAGCTCCTTGTTCTCGGTCTGGTCGCCCAGGATGGCCAGGGCCCGCAGGATGGGAAGGCCCGAGTTCACCATCGTGGCGAACTGCCGGGAAAATACGGCCAGGTCCTTCAGCTTCACCCGCCCCGGCCGGAGGTTGATCTCCATCCGGAGTCCCCCGCCGGCCTTCTTGACCTCGATCGGCGTGAGGCCCATCTCGCGGAGCTTGGTCATGACCAGGCCTTCGCTGTCGCCAACGAGCTGGCCGCTGACAAGGTTCCCCGACCGGTCCCGGACCTTGTAGTCGAATGTCGTGGGCATCGCCTATCCTCCCGTCGCCCAGCCGCCGCTCGACGTGATCCCCGCGGCGCCGGCCGCCCCGGCGGCCGCCTGGTACCCGGCCCCGCCTCCGCCGATCAGGCGGTTCAGCTCCTCGGCGTCGTGGCTCCGCTCGTACGCGACCTGCTGCGTGATCTGCCCCCCCTTGACCAGGTTGGCCAGGGCCTGGTCCATGGTCTGCATCCCGAACCTCCCGCCGGCCTGCATGATCGAGTAGATCTGGTGCGTCTTGCCCTCGCGGATGAGGTTGCGGACGGCGGGGGTGCAGATGAGGACCTCACAGGCCACCGCCCTCGACCGGCCGTCGACGCCCTGGAGCAGCTGCTGCGTCACGACCCCCTGAAGGGTGGTGGCGAGCTGCACGCGCACCTGCTGCTGCTGGTGCGGCGGGAAGACGTCGATGATGCGGTCGATGGTCTGCGGGGCGTCCTGCGTGTGGAGCGTGGCGAAGACCAGGTGGCCCGTCTCCGCCGCCGTGATGGCCGTGGAGATGGTCTCCAGGTCCCGCATCTCCCCCACCAGGATGACGTCGGGGTCCTGCCGAAGGACGTGCTTGAGGGCCTGGGAGAAGCTGTGCGTGTCGGCCCCAACCTCCCGCTGGTTCACGATGCAGGCCTGGTGCCTGTGGAGGAACTCGATGGGGTCCTCCACGGTCATGATGTGAGCCGACCGCTCCCGGTTCACGATGTCGACCATGGCGGCGAGCGACGTCGACTTGCCGGAGCCGGTCGGCCCCGTCACCACGACGAAGCCCCTGGGGTACCGGGCCAGGTCGGCGACCACGCTTGGGAGCCCCAGAGACTCGATCGACTTGATCTCGTACGGGATGAGGCGGAAGGCCGCTCCGATCGAATCCCGTTGGAAGTACACGTTGACCCGGAACCGCGCCTTCCCGGGGAGCGCGTACGACATGTCGAGCTCCAGCTCCTGCTCCAGGCGTTCGCGCATCTTCTGCGGCAGGATCGCGTAGATCATCCCCTGGAGGCCACGGGGCGACAGGATCGGGTGTTCCATCAGCCGGATGAGGTCCCCATGCAACCGGATCGTGGGCGGCGCCCCCGCCGTGAGGTGGAGGTCCGACGCTCCCCGTTCCAGCACGATCTCGAGCAGCTCTGGGACGGGAACCTGGAGCTCCTCGTCCTCGGGCGCCTTCACAGAGCTCATCTACTTCACCACCCTCGCGATCTCCTCGAGCGACGTCAGGCCGTGGATGCACTTGTCGAGGCCGTCATCGCGCAGCGTCAACATCCCCTGCTCGATGGCGGCGGCCCGGATCTGGTCGGACGACGCGCGCTCCACCGTGAGGCGCTCGATCTCCTCGCTGATCGGCATGACCTCGTACAGGCCGGTACGGCCCC
>JBOGVI010000174.1:0-2853 GCA_050692695.1 Actinomycetota bacterium | reverse complement strand
GCACACCGCCGTCCCCGAGCATCTCGTCCAGACCGAGGTCCAGCACGTCCTGCACCCGTTCCAGCCGGTACACATCGACGTGGTAGATGGGCAGGCGGCCCTGGTACTCGCGGACCAAGGTGAAGGTGGGCGAGGCCACGTTCCCCTCGAACCCCAGGGCCCGGGCCGTGCCCCGGACGAACGTGGTCTTGCCCGCTCCCAGCTCGCCGGTGAGCGCCACCGCGTCGCCCGGCCGGAGCAGCGACGCGACGGCCTCCCCGACCGCCCGGGTGTCTTCCGGCGTCTCGGCGCGGAGCTCGATCCGCATCAGAACAGGCCGAGCTGTTCCTCGACCGGCTGCGGCATCTCGGCCAGGGCCGCCTTGATCTCCTGGAAGTCCGCTCGTAGCGCCGTCATCTGCGCCGAGGCCTCGCCGCCGCCGTGGAGGACGGCCGCGGGGTGGAAAGTTGGGATCACGGTCCGCCCCTCGATGGGGAACCGCTGTCCCCGCACCCGACTGATCGACGCCGGCTTGTCCAGGATGAACCGGGTGGCGAAGTTGCCGAGCGTCACGATCACCCGGGGGTCGACGAGCGCGATCTGCTCCCGGAGCCACGGGGCGCAGGCCTCGACCTCATCGGGGTAGGGGTCGCGGTTGCCGGGAGGGCGGCACAAGACCACGTTGGTTATGTAGACGTCCCCCCGGCGGATGCCGATCTCCTCGAGCATCCGGTTCAGCAGTTGCCCGGCCGCGCCCACGAACGGCTCCCCCTGCTTGTCCTCGTAGTAGCCGGGCCCCTCCCCGATGAACATCAGTTCCGCCTTCGGGCTGCCCGTGCCGTAGACGACCTGGGTGCGGCCCTGGGCCAGCCGGCACCTCGGGCACGTCGACGCCTCGAGCGCCGCCTCCTCAAGCGTCCTCATCTCGCCTCCCCACCGACGGGACGCCGCCGACGCCCTTCGCCAGCAGGACCCCCCGCCGGATCGACTCCGCCACGGCCTGCTCGGCCAGTCGCTCCACCTGGTCCTGGGGGGCATCCACCACGCCCGTCGCGAGCGTGAACACCGTGTCTCCGTCCCAGATTGTATGTGCCGGCCTCACCACCTCCGAAATCGCGTCGTGGGCCGAGACCGCCACCAGGTGCGCCCGTTCCTTCGACAGCCGAGCGTTGGTGGCGACCACGCCGATGACCGTGTTGGGCGACGGGGCCTGGGGCCAGGGGATCCTCGGCCCGCCCTCGTCCGACTCGCCCTCGCCCGGCTCACCCTCTGGGGCTGGCCGGGCCCCTCCGATCACCTCCCCGTCGTCCCTCAGGACCTCCCCTACGGCGTTGACGGCGAACACGGCGCCAACCACCAGGTCGCCCTCAACGGCCGAGGCGGTCCCCACGCCGCCCTTCACCTGCCGGTGCGGCCCGTGCAGCTTGGCCACGGTGGCGCCAGTCCCGGCGCCGACGCTCCCTTCGTCCACCCGTTCGGAGGCCCCGTCGCACGCCGCGTATCCCTCGCTCGGCCCGGGGCGGGCTTTCGGGTCTCCGATCCCCAGGTCGAACAGGGCGGCGGCCGGAACGATGGGGACGACGGCGATACCTGTCGGGAAGCCGATGCCCCGCTCCTCCAGGTACCGCATCACACCCTCCGCGGCCGCCAGGCCGAAGGCGCTCCCGCCGGTCAGGAGCACCGCGTGCACCTCGTTAACCAGCATCCCGGAGCGGAGCAGGTCGGTCTCCCTGGTCGCCGGCGCGCCCCCCCGGACCTCGCCGGAGCCGACGGTCCCCGGCGGGGACAGCACCACGGTGCACCCGGTGAGCCCTTGCAGGTCTGTGGTGTGGCCAACCCGGACCCCACGGACCGCCGTGATCACGGACCGGCCCTTCGTCGCTTCGAAGGCGCTCGGCGCCCCGACCCGCCGGGGGCTTGACCGCGCCTCCGACCGCTCGCCCGGCCGAACGCGTCCGCGGCGAATGCGGCGAGCATCTCGTTCACCGCGTCGTGCCGCTCGAGCATCGGCATGTGGCCGGCTCCCTCCACGATCTCCAGGCGCGCGTCCGGAAGCTCCGCGGCTAACGCCATGGCACCGGCGGGCGGAGTCACCCGGTCGTGGTCACCGACGGCGACGATCACCGGCACACGAACGTGCCGGAGGGCGGGGCGGAGGTCCACGTCCACGAGCTTGGCCAGCCCGTCGGTCCACACCTCAGACGGTGCTCGAGCCGCCAGGCCCACCACATGGTTCACGACATGCGGCGAGGCGTCCGGGCCGAACTGCGTGGCCCGTGCCACGAGGCCTCCCACGTCGCCCGGACTCGCGAGGACGTATCGCCGGAGCCGGTTCACGCGCCGGGCGGCCTCGGTCAGCGAGCCGAAGCGAGGTCGCAGGAGCTCGGTCACCGAGCCCATCGCCCCACGGATCAGGTCCCCGGCCGCCGACCCGAACAGCGCCACGCCGGCGACGGGCCCTTCGAAGAGCTCCGGCCTCGACTCCGCGGCGGCCAGGATGGACATCCCGCCCAGGCTATGCCCGACGACCACCACGCCTCCCTTTCCCGCCGTGGCGTCGATGACGGCCGTCAGGTCGCGCCCCATGGCCGAGAGCGACAGGTCGCCGGAGGCGGCCCGCTCGGACAACCCGTGTGACCGGAGGTCGAACAGCACGCATCGGAAGCGCTCGGACAGCCCGGTCCACTGGTAGTGCCACGCCGTCATGTCCAGGCTGAAGCCGTGGACGAACAGCAGCCCCGGGCTCGACGTGTTCCCGGCCGCCCGCACCGCGAGCTTCGTCCCGTCGAACGATTCGACGAGCCCCAGGTCCTCGGGGGGAAGCATCGAGAGCGGCTCGCCGGCTTCGGGGTCGGCGCCCCGCCGGCGAAGCAC
>JBOGVI010000173.1:0-3135 GCA_050692695.1 Actinomycetota bacterium | reverse complement strand
GGCGACACTCCTCGACCTGTTCGTCGTGTACTTCTTCAAGCGTCCCACCGTGTTCCTCATCGCTCGGAGCGACCGGCTGGTGAACCTGCGCGGGTTCGGGCTGACCAGCGGCGTGGCGGCCGAGCCGTTGCCCGGCGAGCCCGTACCGGTGGCGGGAGGTTCGAGGTGAACATCCGCCACGCCGTGGCCACGTTCCGCGGTCACCGGGAGCCGCACTTCCGGATCATCGAGCACCGGCAGTGGTGGTTCCTGCTCTCGGGGGTGGTCCTCCTGATCTCCCTGGTGGGGCTGGTGTCCCGCAGCCTGAACCTGTCCATCGACTTCGAGGGCGGCTCGCAGCTCACCTACGACAACGAGAGCGGCGTGACGGTCGACCAGGTCCAGTCGGTGCTGGCGCGGTCCCCCTGGAGTCTCGGCGGCTCGGAGGTGCAGATCGTCGGGGGGAACCGGATCTCGATCCGGACGTCCAGCCTCACCGAGCTCTCCGACGTCGATCGAACCGGGCTGATCGACGCCCTGGCCGAGCAGGCGGGGGTGGGTCCCGTCGACATCAGCCGAACCGACGTCGGTCCCACCTGGGGATCCGAGATCTCTCGAAAGGCCCTCCAGGGCCTGCTCGTCGTGCTCGTTGCCATCACGCTCTACATCTCGTTCCGGTTCGAGTGGAAGATGGCGGTCGGGGCCCAGGCGGCGATGCTGCACGACGTGATCATCACCGCAGGCGTGTACGCGCTAACCGGACGGGAGGTCACGCCGGCCACGGTCATCGCCATCCTCACCATCTTGGGGTACTCGCTGTACGACACCGTCGTGATCTACGACAAGATCAAGGAGAACACCGAGTCGCCGGCCATGCTGGCCAAAGACACATACGCCGGGCTCGTGAACAACTCGCTGAACCAGGTGTTCATGCGGTCCGTGAACACGTCGCTCGTGGTGGTCTTCCCCATCCTCTCGTTGCTGCTGTTCGGCGGTGCCACGCTGAAGGACTTCGCCTTCGCCATGCTGGTCGGCGTGATCTCGGGCGCCTACTCCTCGATCTTCGTGGCGGCGCCCATCCTGGCGGTGGTGAAGGAGCGGGAGCCGAAGTTCGCGCAGCTGCGGACCCGGGCGGACGCCCGGGCGGCCGCCGGGCGGCCACTTCGGGCCGTGCCCGCGGGCGCCGCGGTGGAGAGGGAGACAGGGAGCGACAGCGGCGAGGCCGTTCCGTCGGGCGTGGGCGCGACGGCGGCGGGGAGGTCCACGACTCGCTCGAGACCGGGTCCGCAGCGCCCCCGGCCAAGGCCGAAGAAGAAGCGCAAGCGGAGGTAGCGCGTGGACATCGAGCAGATCAAGTCGTTGGTCCGTGACGTGCCGGACTTCCCCCAGCCGGGGATCGTGTTCAAGGACATCACGCCGCTGCTGGCCGACGAGATCGCGTTCTCCACGGTCATCGACCTCATCGTCGTGCATTTCGGCCGGGGCAACGTGGACAAGGTGGTGGGGATCGAGGCCCGGGGGTTCATCCTGGCCTCCCCGGTCGCGTACCACTTCGGCGCGGGGTTCGTGCCGGTCCGCAAGAAGGACAAGCTGCCGTGGGAGGTGGAGGCCGAGGAGTACGAGCTCGAGTACGGAACCGCAACGTTGGAGATCCATCGGGACGGCGTGACGGCCGGGGAACGCGTCTTGATCGTGGACGACGTGCTGGCGACGGGCGGCACGGCCCGGGCCACCGCCAAGCTGGTGGAGCGGATCGGGGGGAAGGTCGTCGGTATCGCTTGCCTGATCGAGCTGGACTTCCTGAACGGACGGAGGCAGCTCGAGGGCTACGAGCTGTTCTCGCTGATCAACTACTGAGTCCAGAGCTTCCCGGCTACACTGGCCTTCCAGAGGAGGCAAGGGGTGGACAGCCGGGAGCAGGCCAGGACCGAACGCCGCGGCGGGCTGCTCTCGCGGCTGCGGCCCGCCATCGAGGAGGCGCCCCCGCGGGACGGGCTCGAGTCCCTCCTCCGCACCGTCCGGTCCTACAACGCGAAAGCCGACGTCAAGGATATCGAGCGGGCCTACCGGTTCGCCGAGGCCCACCACGCCGGTCAGAAGCGTCTGTCCGGCGAGGACTTCATCGAGCACCCACTGGCCGTGGCGCAGGTCTTGGCCGAACTCGGTCTTGATACCACCACGCTCTCCGCCGCCCTCCTCCACGACGTCGTGGAGGACACCGAGGTCACGCTGGGCGAGCTGGAGACGGAGTTCGGCCCCGACGTGGCGCGGATCGTGGACGGCCTCACGAAGCTCCAGGCCATCGCGTTCAAGTCTCGCGAGCAGGAGCAAGCCGAGAACGTCCGCAAGATGATGGTGGCCATGGCCGGCGACATCCGGGTCCTGCTGATCAAGCTGGCCGACCGGCTGCACAACATGCGGACCCTGGGAGCCCTATCGCCCGGGAAGCAGCGGGAGAACGCCACCGAGACCCTGGAGATCTACGGCCCGCTCGCACACCGACTCGGCGTGCAGCAGGTCAAGTGGGAGCTGGAGGATCTGGCATTCAAGACGCTGTATCCCGGCCCCTACCGGGAGATCGCCAGTCTGGTGGAGAAGCGCCGCAGCGACCGCCAGCAGTACGTCGAGACGGTGCTTGGCGCGGCCCGGAACCGACTGCGCGAGGCCGGGGTCCGGGCCGAGGTCGAAGGCCGTCCGAAGCACCTGTACTCCATCTACGAGAAGATGGTGCTCGGCGGCAAGGAGTTCAACGAGATCTACGACCTCGCCGGCATGCGCAACCTGGTGGACTCGGTGCGCGACTGCTACGGCGCGCTCGGCGCGATCCACTCCCTGTGGAAGCCGGTCCCCGGCCGGTTCAAGGACTACCTTGCGATGCCCAAGTCGAACATGTACCAGTCGCTCCACACGACGGTGGTGGGGCCCCAGGGACGCGCCATCGAGGTCCAGATCCGGACCCACGAGATGCACCGCACTGCCGAGTACGGCATCGCCGCGCACTGGCGCTACAAGGAGGGCCGCGACGGCAAGAAGGCCAAGGAGGCCGCCGACCTGGCGTGGCTCGGCCACATGATGGAGTGGCTGAAGGATATGGCCGACCCCCGGGAATTCATGGAGGGCCTGAAGATCGACCTGTACCGGGGGCAGGTCTTCGTG
>JBOGVI010000172.1:0-2770 GCA_050692695.1 Actinomycetota bacterium | reverse complement strand
AAGTGGCCCTCCGAGGGGAACCTCGCCACCTGCGCGGTCTCGGCCACGAGCTTGGCGGCGGTGAGCGCCGCGCATCCCGGCAGGACTGTGAGCGCGGGAGCCTCACTCGCCACGAGCCCCGCGATCTCACGCTCGAGCTCG
This sequence comes from Actinomycetota bacterium, assembly GCA_050692695.1. GTDB lineage: Bacteria > Actinomycetota > UBA4738 > UBA4738 > HRBIN12 > AC-69. The sequence goes on along the minus strand of JBOGVI010000172.1, from coordinate 2,629 downwards.
TTCGCCCGTCGGGTAATCTCGCGGCACCTGGCCACGAGCTCCCGGCAGATCCGTACCTCGGCATCGCTTGCAGGGCGGCCTCCAGGCGGTCCAGGTGAGCGAATCGGTTCAACGTCCGAGGCCCTGGGCTAGGTCCGGGTCGACGTCGTGCAGCAGCCACCGGAGCCTGCTCTGGATCGCCGTGCGCTCCGCGACGAGCGACTCGCGGTGCGCCCCAAGCAGCCCGATCTCCCGCTCGGGCCCCGCGAGCGTTGCCACCGGCAGGTCCGGGTGCGCGAGGGCGGCCCGGGCCACGGCCGTCGCGTCGATCGGGTCGGACTTGCCCGAGCGGCGCCCGGCGCGACGCGATTCGCCCATCAGCTTGGGCGGCACCCGCACGCCCGTTCCCCGCGGCCGATCAGGTGGCGCTCCAGCGCACCGGAGACGTGCCGGCCATCCTCGATCGCGAACAGGCGGTCCTGATCCAGGCCCCGCACCCACGCCACCAGACCCTCGAACCCGGAGCCCCTGGCCTTCACCGTGAACTCCCCACGGATCTCCCCCGTCGCTCGATCGAGCGCGACGGTGGTGTGGGTGTGCTTGTGTGGGTCGATCCCGATTACGATCACCCCTGGTCCCCCTTTCGGACGCACCGACACCGATGGCAGGGACCGCCGGCGGACAGGCCTCAGTGGGGGCTTCTCACCAAGCTCCTGACTTGTTTGGATGACGCCAGCACTCCGGGCAACGCGAGCCCGTAGGGTGCGAGGTCGATGACCGACTGGCTCCCAGGCTTCTTGCCCACCTACCGGTGTGGCTTTCTCATAGCGTGCTGGCCGGTCACCGGCCGCGCCGGCGTGGCTCGATAGAGGCGTGAAGTGCTTCCTTGAACTCAGGTTGCCCGCCGCGGTTCCACCGTCCGAGCAGCCGTTGGGGAGGAGGCTCACGTGATCACCATCGGGATCGATCCGCACAAGTCCTCGCACACCGCCGTGGCACTGGACGAGGCCGGAGGTGTGCTCGGGGAGCTCCGAGTGTCGGCCACCAGAGGCACCCTGACCAGACTCCGAGGCTGGGCCGAACGCTGGCCGGAGCGGACCTGGGCGGTGGAGGGGGCAAGCGGCCTTGGCCACCTCCTCGCCCAGCAACTGGTGGCCGCCGGGGAGGCCGTGCTTGACGTGCCCTCGAGCCTCCCCGCACGGGCTCGCCTGCTCGGGGGTGGCATAGCGTGGCCACGGTGGCCCAGCGCCACCCCGACCTGCGACGGGTCATCTCCGAGGACCACAGCGGAGTGCTGCGGCTGCTCTCCGACCGCCGAGACGAGCTGGCCCAAGAGCGCCGACGGGTGGTGAACCGGCTCCATCGGCTGCTGCGCGACCTCCATCCCGGCGGTGCGCCGACCGAGCTCTCGGCGCGCCTCCAGGCTGCTCGCGAGGACCAGGCCTTGCAGCGCCGCCGATGTGGAGCGCAAGTCGATGGCCCGGCAGCTCCTCGTCGACCTCCGACGCCTGGACCGGGCGCTTGCCCACAACCGGGTGCGCTGCGCCGCTGCCGTAGCCGCCTCCGGCACCACCCTCACGACCGTCTTCGGCATCAGTGACGTGCTGGCGGCCAAGATCCTTGGGCACACCGGAGACGTCAGCCGCTTCTCCTCAGCGAACCGCTTCGCGAGCTACACGGGGACGGCTCCTGTCGAAGCATCGAGGGGCGAGGTCACCCGCCATCGCCTGTCTCGGAGCGGGAACCGCTCGCTGAACAACGCCCTGCACCTTGCCGCTCGAGTCCAGATCATACACCCGGGGCCGGGACGCGAACACTACGAGCGAAAGCTGGCCGAGCACAAGTCCTCCGGCGAGGCCCTGCGGAGCCTCAAGCGACAGCTCGCGAAGGTCGTCTACCGTCACCTGGTCGCCGATCGCACCCGTTTGTCTCGCCCCCTCTTGACATAGAGGCGCTATGAGGTCACGCCGGCACGCCTCGGCCGGCGGCGGGGGGCAGAACCCGTGAAGGTCGACCCCCACGGGCGGCGACACCGAGCCTACGAGCCACCCCGCCGCTTGCCGGAGGCTACTCCGGTCGAACCGGAGATCCTGCAGGCCTGACTCTGACACTGACCCGAAGCCTACCGTCGGGTGCTTTCCCGGGCCGGGACGGGAAGCCGCAGGCCAGAGAACGGTTCCGCCATGAGCGCCGCCTTCTTCTCGGGCGGCCTTTCTCCCGGAGCACCTGCGCGTCATCGCTGGCTACTTCCGGGGCCGCTCACGCTGCGTCTGGCGAGCGAGAGCCGTCATTCCTTGAAGCGCACCGCCTCATCCGAACCGCCGGTAGCGTTCCCGGCGGTGTAGGAGTGTGCTCCGGCCCCGGCGAGCTTTCCGCGGTCGACGATCAGGTATTCCTCCCGGATCGGTCGATTCTCGAACCAGCACTCCAGGATTTCCCGCGTACCGGCCGCATAGCGAGCCTGCGCCGACAGCGACGACCCGGAAATGTGTGGGGTCATGCCGTGGTGAGGCATCCTCCGCCAGGGGTGATCCTTCGGGGCCGGCTGAGGGAACCAGACGTCGCTGCATAGCCCGCGAGCTGTCCGCTCTGGAGCGCCCGGACAACGGCGTCGCGGTCGCAGATCTTCCCCCGAGCTGTATTCACGAGG
>JBOGVI010000171.1:0-2959 GCA_050692695.1 Actinomycetota bacterium | reverse complement strand
CCTGGGCGGGTGAGATCACCTGCCACCGATCGGGCTCGCCCCGCTCCACGTGGCAGCTCCGGGCCAGCTGGAGGGCCATCTCGATGGCGTCGGACCCGCTCGTCACGAAGCGGACGCGAGTGAACCCTTCGGGTGCAATCTCGACGAGTTCCCGCGCCAGGCGCTCCTGGGCGGGGTTGGTGAGCCGTTCGTTGTGCACGAAGGCCAGACGCTCTGCCTGGGCCCGGGCTGCGGCGATGATGTCCCGGCGGCCGTGCCCGAGGGTCGCCGCCATCGAGCCGCCGCTCATCGCGTCGAGATATCGGCGCCCGGCCGCGTCCTCCACCCACACGCCCTCACCGCGAACGACGACCGGGTAGCGCCGATCGAGTTCCAGGGGGAGAACGCGGGTCCCGCCACTGTCGATCATCGACCGGAGATTACATCCCGGTCGGCACCTCCATGTACCCCGTTGTGCGCGGCTATGCGGCACCCGGCCGGGACGCTATCCTGCTGCCGCCCCATCCTCGGTTCGGAGCCACGGGGGGAGCTGCCCGGCGAGGGTCTCGGGGTGAGGGTCGGTCAAGGGAGGAGCCACGTGAACAGCGTCAACGAGATCCTCGAGGGGTGGCAGAAGAACGGCATCGAGTGGGTCCGGTTCGAGCTGCCGGACATGCACGGCACCTCGCGTTCCAAGACCATCCCCATCAAGCACGCTTTCGGATACGCGGAGCGGGGTCTGAACATGTACGGCGGGGCGAGCGTCCTTGACAGCCGCTCGGACGTCGTGGGTGGCACCCTCTACAACGAGGAGCGCCAGTACGCGGACCAGCTGCTGCACCCAGACCCGGACACGGCAGCGGTCGTTCCGTGGGCCGACCGGACGGCCCGGTTCATCTGTGACGCAAGCTGGTACGACGGCACGCCCCTCGATGCCACGCCGCGGCAGGTCTACCGGAGGGTGCTGGACAGGTGCCGCGCGATGGGGTTCGAGCCCCTCACGGGCTTCGAGTACGAGTTCTACTTGCTGGACGCGGAGACACAAGACCCGCTGTTCAGCGGGTACCACATCTTCAACACGGTCCGGAACGATTATGTCCCCACGGTCGGCCGCATCCTCGAGCTGATGCCCCAGATCGGGGTCGACATCATCACGTCGAACTGCGAGTACGCCGGGTCGCAATGGGAGATCAACTTCGCCCCCGGGAAGGGCCTCGCGGGTCCCGACCAGGCGTTCACCTTCAAGAACGGCGTGAAGGAGATCGCGCGCAAGGACGGCTACCTCGCGACGTTCATGAGCAAGCCGTTCGGCGACTCCGCGGGGAGCGGCTGTCACACCCACATCTCGCTGGTCGATGCGAAGAGCGGAAAGAACGCCTTCGGGGACCCCGACGACGCGCAAGGCATGAACGACGTCTGCCGTTCCTTCATCGCCGGCCAGCTCCGGTATGCGAGGGCCGTCGACGCACTGATCGCCCCGACCGTGAACTGCCATCGCCGTCGCCGGAAGCACACGTTCAGTCCGACCAACATCTCCTGGGGCCTCGAGGACCGGTCGGCCCTCTTGCGGGTGAAGGGCGGGACGCCCGAGTCGAAACACACCGAGAACCGCGGGCCCACGGCCCTGTCGAATCCCTACCTGGTCGGCGCGGCCTTGCTCTCGGCCGGCCTCGCGGGGATCGAACAGGGGCTGAAGCCTCCCCAGCCGTCGAGGGGCGCTCCGGCCGAGGAGGACCCGTCACTCGAGCCGCTTCCCTCCTCGCTGGCCGAGGCGCTCGGCGAGCTTGCCGGCGAGCCGGCCACGAAGGAGTTCTTCGGAGAGGAGTTCCTGAAGGCGTACACGGCCATGCGAGGCCACGAGCTCTCCCGGTTCGCCGACTGGGTCACGGACTGGGAGCGCCAGGAGTATCTCGAGCTGTTCTGACGAGGTCGTTCACATGGACGCGGCGCACCGGGACGAGCTGATCGCGCGATACCGGGAGGGGCCGGCGGTCGTGGAGGAGGTCGTGGCGGGGCTCGGGGACGAGGACCTCGACCACGTGCCCGCCGACGGCGGGTGGTCCGCACGTGAGTCTTCCGCGTACCCGTTCTGGACCACCGTATGGATCTGTGCCCCCGGCAGGAATCGAACCTGCGACACGCGGTTTAGGAAACACGGTGCATGGCGCCGAATTTCTCGCACACGGCTATTTCTCGCCGTTGGTTACGCACGATTGCAAGGCGAGAAATGCTGACCGGACTAGCCCCCTCATGCCACCACCAGGGCATATGACGTGAGCTCAGTTTCGGGATGCGGTTTGGAAATTGCACTTTCCCGCTTCACCCGTCCCTTGGGTTGGGCACCAAGCATGTGCGTCGGCCACATTTGTTGCGCATCGAAGGGGAACATTTCGGTATTCCTTCCGGACTTCCAAGCCTTAGGGCACCTTCCCTGACGAGGATCTCCCCTCAAGCTTGCGGGCGCGATGAAGCCACTGGTGCACGAGGTTTTGGCTCACCTTCTTCCGCCGTGCGATCTCGGGGACGGGGGGGATACCCCGCCCCTCGAGCCGTCGAGCCGTCGCAAGCAGCTCCCGGTAGAACTCCCCCCCGCGTCGGCGCGTGGGACGACCACGGGGAACGAGGATCCGCTGGACCTCCTGGCGGCCTTCCTCGGTGAACGGGTCGTTCACGATGGCGAGGGCGGCGCGTGCGAATCTCGTCAGCGGCAGTCGCTGGACATCGCGTGGGACGACCGGTTCGTACTCCGCTCCCTCGAGCCAGGGATCCTCCGCCGTTCCCGAGGGCGACGTCGAAACCCCGGAGCGGACCGCGATGCCGGTGACGAAGGTGATCCCTTCCTCCGTGGCGATCTCGACGTCCACAACGTGCGAGGAGTCCTCAGGAAGGAACCGAACGACCCACTCCGGGGGGTGGGGCCAGAGCACCCCCTCGGCGAGATCAGTGGCGGTGATGCGGGGGCCCGGAAGCGGGGCCGGCG
>JBOGVI010000170.1:0-6489 GCA_050692695.1 Actinomycetota bacterium | reverse complement strand
CTACCCCGAGGGCGAGGAACGGACCTTCGACTGGAGCCCCGCCGTGCTGCGCGTCTACCGGGGGACCTTCGAGCTCTCGGCACCCGTCGAGGTGGCTCGGGGGGCGTCGCCGGGGTCGGTTGCGGTCTTCGCCCGATTGAGCTACCAAGGATGCACCGAGTCGCTCTGCCTCATGCCGTCGGAGCAGGCGGTGGAGGCCAGGTTGGAGATCGTCACGGAATAAGGCGAAGGAGGTGAGGGACGTGGCGACGGTTGCGGTCGGACGGGCCCGCGAGGAGGGCGCTGGTGCCCTCAGGGCCGGGAGCTGGCTGATGGGCCTGGCGGCGGTGGGATTCATCGGCTACGCGGTGATCTTCTTCATCCGGAACTTCACCGACAGCTTCCTGGAGCTCGGCATCGGGCCGAATGAGGTGAGTGTAGGGAAGGACGAGATCCAGTTCTTCAGCCCCCCGCTCTTCGAGTACATCGGCCACCTGCACATCGCGGTGGCGGGCTTCATCGCGGCCACGGGACTGGCGGTGCTGTTCCTGGTGGCGTTCGGGGTGCGACGGGGGGCGGTGTGGGCGTGGGTCGGCGCGGTGGCGGCGCCGGTGCTGGGCCTCGCGGTGGCGCTCCCGGCGCACTACCCGAACGACTTCGACACGCTCGGGCACCTCGGCCTGGTCTACCTGGCCACCGCGATCTTCGTGGTGGGGGCCCTGGTCTCGTTCACCGGGATCATGGCGAGACGGCCTTCGGGCTGAGCGAAACGGCATCGAGCGCGCCGAGGGCCTCGTTCCGCTCCTCCTCGGTGAGGGTGCGGAGCGGGGCTCTCACGTCGTTCCTCACAGGCAGGCCCCGGGCCGCGAGGACAACCTTCAGCGCCGCGTGGAACGGGACGCCGGTCAGGCGGTCGCGCAGCATGACCACGATCCGGTGGGCCTCCGGGCCGCTCTCGTGGGCCAGGGCCGCGACCACCTCGGGGAACACGGCGGCGAGCCCGGAGACCGTGCCGACCGCACCCCGTTCGAGGCCCTGAAGCACCAGCGGCTCGGAGCCGATGAACACGTCCAGCCCCTCGAGCAAGTACGGCTCCACGTTCTCGAACGGCTTGTCCGAAACCTTCAGGCCGGCGAGGTTCGGGACGGCCTCCCGGAGCCGCTCGATCACCGGGATGGGGATGGCGTAACCGCTCCGCGCGGCGAACTCGTAGAGGTAGAAGGGGAGGGGGGCACACGCCTCGGCCGCCGACCGGAAGTGGGCGAACAAGCTGTGCTCGTCGAGGGCGAAGTACGGCGGCCCGATCACGGCGACCGCATCGGCGCCGGCCTCGGCCGCGTGCCGTGCCAGTGCCACCGTGTCCGCGGTGGTCTGTGCGCCGCAGTGAATGGCGACGGCGAACCCCTCTGGCCGCGCGCCCAGGAACAGCTCGGCTGCCCGTCTCCGTTCGTCGACGGAAAGGAGGATGCCCTCGCCGGTGGTGCCGCAGGCGAGGATGCCGTCGAGCCCACCCGCCGCGAGGAACGCGACGAGCGGCTCGAACGCGTCCTCGTCGAGGGACGCCCCCCCGTCCCGCAGCGGCGTGACCGATGCGGCGATCGCTCCACGCAGCATGGCCTGAACCCTACAGGGCGGGCGGCTCCCGCTCCTCGAAGGTCCGGTCGAGCGCGAACGCGTTTTCCTCCGCCTTTCCGGTCAGGAGGTCGACCAGGAAGCGGCTCGCCGCCGGGGAGAGCATGATCCCGTGTCCGCTGTAGCCCGTGTTCACCCACAGCCCGTCGAGTGCCGTGCGACCGATCAGCGGCCGGTGGTCCGGTGTCACCGTGTACTGTCCGGCCTGGAGGATCCAGTCGACGGCGGGCCGGTCCAAGACCTCGCGCCAGAACGGGACGACCCGCGCCACGGACAACGGGCTCGACGGGTCGAGGAGCTGGAGGGCGAATGCGGCGTCGGTCGGCACGTTGTCGGTGGGCGGGCTGGGCGGGGTGGTGGGGTCGGTGAACAGCAGCCACGCGCCCCCGGAGGCCGGCCGCCAGTGGACCCCGGTGTCCTCGTCGATCGTCATCGGTGCATTGGGCGGCACCTCTGGCACGTGGGGGAGGATCAGCTTCTGGCGGCGGACGGTGACCACCGGCAGTCCGATGCCCGCCGCCGCCGCGAGCGGGCCCGACAACGGACCCGCGGCCACCACGACGCTATCGGTGAGGATGAGACCCTTCGTGGTCCGGACCGCGGAGAGCCGTTCCCCCGCCGTCACGAAGCCCATCGCCCGGCAATCCACCAGTACGTCCGCCTCCGAGGCATGAGCCAGCCCGAACGTGAGCTCCTTCGTGTTCAGGAAGCCGTCCCCGGCCCGCCATCTCGCCTGGAGGACGTTCTCTCCCACGTAGAGGAACTGGCGGCGGACCTCGTCGCCAGCCAGGAGCTCGACGTCGGTCTGGCCCCACGAGTGCTGCAGACCGACGAGCTCCCGTTGGCGGTCGACCATCGCGGCGTCGGTGGTGAGCCACAGGTACCCGTGGAGGCGTAGGTCGAGGCGGTACCGGTCCTGTCCGGTGACCTCTTCGAAGTTCAGGAACAGCTCGGCGGACTCCCGGACCAGTGTGAGCTCCTCGAGGTTGTCGAACTGGAGCCGGAACGCGCCGGCCGCGACCGGCGTGGTGAGCGTGCAGAGCGCGGGCCGCGCTTCCACGAGGAGCGGCCGGATGCCGGCCCGGGCGGCGTGGAACGCCGTGGCCGCGCCGACCACCCCGCCCCCGATGATGATGAGTTCCGCCGAGGCCGGAGGCTCGTCGAGGTACCTCACGTGTGCTCGGCGATGGCCGCGACCAGCTCGCGGCAGAACGCCGGGATGTCCTCCACCACTCGGCCCCACACGATGTTGCCGTCGCGGAAGGCCGGCTCGTCGACCCACGTGGCTCCCGCGTTCACCAGGTCGTCCTTGATCCCCAGGCTGCCGGTGGCCCTGTGGCCGGTCACGATGCCGGCCGAGATGCCCACCAGCCCGGCGTGGCAGATCAGGCCGACCACCTTGCCCTGGTCGTACGTCTTGCTCACGAGGCTCGTGACCTCCTCGTACCGGCGGAGCTTGTCGGGAGCCCACCCGCCGGGGACGACCACCGCGTCGAAGTCGTCGGCGCTGACGTCCTTCGCGGCGGCGTCGCTCGTCGCCGACAACGCGTGCTTCCCCCGGACCTCCTTGCCGGCCGCGGTCCCCACGATCGTGACGTTCGCGCCCTCCTCACGAAGGCGCATCACGGTTACCCAGAACTCGAGGTCCTCGAACCCCTCCTCCAGGAACACGGCGATCTTCCGCCCACGCAGTCGCTCAGTGTCCGCCACGGCGCCTCACCTCCGGTTCGGACTGTACCGCTCAGGGCCGGATCTGGGCGAAGCGGTACCCGACGCTCCGAACCGTCTCGATCAGCCACGCGTGGTCCTGCCCGAACTTCGCCCGCAGCCGCCTTCCTCGTAGCTGAGATCGCGCATTGGTGTCCTCCAGTCGTGGTCCAAGAGACGGAGTGGGGAACGAAAGGACCCCTCGCCTTCCATTCCCGAGGGGTCAAGTCCGGCACGCGCCAGCCGATCCAGGTCGGCTCGGGGTGCCTAGGTTCCGGATACGCGGGCCGGCGGGTTCGCCAGGAAGTTGAACCGCCCTTCAAACATCATGCGGGCAGTCTGCCCGATGGCGGGGCAGGGCGTTAAGTGGGCCAGCGAACCGGCGGTGGGTTAGTGTGAGGTGAGCGGCCGAACAAGGACCAGAGCCGGGTCATCCCAAGCTGTCAAGTCGAACTCCCGCAAGGGCATGAAGCCTGCCTTGAGATAGAAGCGTCGCGTGCCTTCATAGCTATCTTCGACGTCCTCGTGACTGGACGGTCCGAGGGTGAGGACGAACAGGGCCTTGACTCCCCGCGAGGCCATCTCGCCCGCCAGGTGTTCCATGAGGGCGGTTCCGATCCCTCCGCGCCGGTGGTCGGCGTGGACCGCCATCCATGTGATCTCGACGGTCTCTGGGCTGTGACGCACCATCGTCATGAATCCCAGCAGTGTGCCATCATCGCCGACCGCCGCGAGGCCCTGCTGTCGGCGGACGGCTTCGGCACATTCTCGGCGACCGAGCTCGTTTCCGAAGTGATAGGGAAGGGCGCGGACGATAGCGTCACACGCCGTCGCGTCGGAGGAGAGGAGCGCCCGGATCCGCAAGGCCGCCATGCCCTCTCACTCCCTCGCTACGAATTGTTCCGCTGTGGTCAACCTAGGGGACGATCTTGGAGATGGGGAGCTCCAGGATGTCCGCGGCGCCCCTGGACTTCAGCAGTGGGATCAGGGTGTTGACCGTGGTCTTGTCCGCGACGGTCTCGATGGCGTACCCGCCCTCCGAGAGCTGAGAGATCGTCGGCGACTTCATCGCGGGCAGGACGTCCAGCACCGCCTTGAGGTGCTCCTCACTCACGTTCAGCTTGATCAGCACCCGGCCCTCGGCCCGAAGCGCGCCCAGCAGCAACGTTGTGATGTCCTGCATCGCCGCTCGCTTGTTCCGGTCGGCCGCGGAGTCCTTGTTCGCGATCAAGAGAACCTCGGACTCCAGCAGCGTTTCGATGATCTTCAGGCCATGGGCCCGAAGCGTGCTCCCGGTTTCGGTCACGTCCACGATGGCGTCCACGATCTCGGGCACCTTCGCCTCGGTGGCGCCGTACGACCACACCACGTGCACCAAGATCCCGAGGTCCTCGAAGTACCGCCGCGTGAGGTTCACGTACTCGGTCGAGATCCGGGAACCGGGCGGCAGGTCCTTGGCCGACTCGGCGGGGTGATCGTTCGGCACGGCAAGCGCGATGTGCACGCCGCGGCCGGTACCGCTCTTCGCGTACTCGAGCGACGCCAGCTCCTCGACTTGGGCCCCGGTCTCCGCGATCCAGTCCCGGCCGGTAATGCCGAGGTCGAACAGCCCGTCCTCGACGTACGTGGGGATCTCCTGGGGCCGAAGCAGCGATACCCGCTCGATTCGCTCGTCGTCCACGGTCCCGTGGTAGTCGCGGTCCGAGCCCCGCCGCACGCGCAGGTCGGCTTCCTCCATCAGACGCAGGGTCTGGGCCTCCAGGGACCCCTTGGGTAAGGCCAGCCTGAGCACGGCCGGGAGTGTACCCGGGAGCCAGTAGGTTGACGAAGTTGGTAGGAATTCCTACTCTCTGGGCATGAGGGCTAGGGTTTCGGAGAAGGGCCAGGTGACGATCCCGAAGGCGCTGAGGGACCGTCTTGGCATCCGCCCAGGTCAGGTGCTGGAGTTCAGCGACGATCGAGGCCGGTTGATCGCTGTGAAGGCGGCCGATCGCGACCCGATCGACGCCGTCTACGGCATCCTGAAGCTCGATCGGCCGGTCGATGAGCTGATCGACGAGATGCGTGGCGGACCTGCCGACCTGTGATCACGGCGGTCGACACCAGCGTCCTGCTCGACGTGTTCGCGGATAGCCCGTTCGGCGCTGTCTCGCGCGAAGCGCTTCGCGAGGCGCTCGGTCGTGGAAGCCTGATGGCGTGTGACGTCGTATGGGCGGAGATTGCGGCGCACTTCCCCAAGACCGAAGCTGCGGAGGAAGCCATCCGAACCGCGCAGATCCAATTCGCTCCGATCGACGCTTCGGTCGCTCTCGCCGCTGGGGAGGCCTGGCGAGCCCACCGGGGGCGCGGTGGGCGGCGCGAGCGAATCGTCGCCGACTTCCTCGTCGGCGCCCAGGCATCGCTCCGGGCCGACCGCCTCCTGACCAGGGACCGCGGCTTCTACAGGACCTACTTCACGCGGCTGCGGGTGATTGACCCTTCCGAGTCGTAGTCAGTCGGCGAACTCTCGATGGAAGCAGGAGCGCTCGCCGAGGTGGCACGCGGCGCCCAGCTGGTGGACCCGGAGCAGCAGCACGTCCCCGTCGCAGTCGGCGCGGATCTCTTCGACATGCTGAACGTGGCCGCTGGTCTCACCCTTGCGCCACAGTTCCTTCCGCGACCGGCTCCAGAATACGGTCCGGCCCTCCTCCAGCGTTCTCTGCACCGACTCCCGGTTCATCCATGCCATCATCAGCACGTCGCCGTTCTCGACGTCCTGCACCACCGCCGGGATCAGGCCACGGTCGTCGAACTTCAGCTCCTCCAGCCCGACCCGTTCCATTACAGCCTCACCGGGAGCCCGCGCCGGGCCAGCTCCTCCTTGACCTCGCGGATCGTGAGCTGGCCGAAATGGAACCGCGATGCCGCCAGCACGGCGTCGGCCCGGCCCTCGGTCAACGCCTCGGCGAAATGCTCGATCGACCCGGCACCGCCGCTCGCGATGACCGGCACGCGAACCGCCCCCCCAACCGCCTTCAGCAGGTCGAGGTCGTACCCCTCGCCGGTCCCGTCGCGGTCCATCGAGGTCAGCAGGACCTCGCCGGCTCCCCGTTCCTGGGTCGCCTCTACCGCCCACTCCACGGCGTCGCGGCCGGTCGGCGTATGGCCCGCCTCCACCATGACCTCCCACCC
>JBOGVI010000169.1:0-7624 GCA_050692695.1 Actinomycetota bacterium | reverse complement strand
GGACAGCCTCCAGCGGGCCAACGCCACCGTGGCGAACGACGTCGCGAACCACGCCGCACGGCTCGAAATGATTCAACGCGAGCTCGACCGGCTCTCCTCGAAGCGGGCCGCACAGGCCATCCAGCTCCAGTCCCAGCAGGCAGCCCTGCGGGTGGCGCTCCTCGACCAGCAGCGACAGCTGGCTGAGTTGAACGCGGAGCGCGCCCAGGCCGCCAGGCTCGTCCGGCGGCTCTCCCTCCCGCCGGATCCGCAGATCACCGGGGCCGGACTGACCTTCGGCAGGTGGGCGGCGCTGCTCCTGTCGAGGATCGATGCGCCCCTGTGCCGCGACAACCTGGTGGTGATGGTGGCCTGGCAGGTAGCCGAGGGCACCGCGGCTGCACACAACCCCCTGGCGACCACCCATGACATGCCGGGCTCGACGGGCTTCAACAGCGTCGGCGTCCAGAACTTCCCGACCGTGGAGGCGGGACTGGAGGCCACGGTGGCCACGCTTCGCAACGGCCTGACGGTCTACGGCTACGGAGCGATCCTCGACGCCCTCGCGCGCTGCGCCTCGGCCAGGACGACGGCGGAGGCCATCAACGCGTCGTCCTGGTGCCGGGGGTGCGCCGGCGGCCTGTACGTCCTGAACGTGCTCCCGCTGGTCGACTCGGACTACGACCTCTTCGCGGGGGGCGCAAGTTCGTAGCATCATGGAGTGTGGTCATGGATGTGAAATCGGTGGACGAGGCGCCCGTCCATTCCACCCGGTACTGGCAGGCCCTGGAGGACGGGCGGGTGCAGTGCGACGTGTGTCCCCGGGAGTGCAAGCTCCACGAGGGGCAGCGGGGGTTCTGCTTCGTCCGGATGCGGAAGGGCGACGCCATCGTCCTCACCACGTACGGGCGGTCCAGCGGGTTCTGTGTCGACCCCATCGAGAAGAAGCCCCTGAACCACTTCCTCCCGGGGAGCGCGGTGCTCTCCTTCGGCACGGCCGGTTGCAACCTCGGCTGTCGGTTCTGCCAGAACTGGGACATCTCCAAGTCCCGGGAGATCGACACCCTGGCTGACCAGGCCTCGCCGGAAGAGATCGCACGGGCCTCGGCGGCCCTGGGGTGCCGGAGCGTCGCGTTCACGTACAATGACCCGGTGATCTTCATGGAGTACGCGATCGACGTGGCTGACGCCTGCCGCGAACTCGGCATCAGGACGGTGGCGGTCACGGCCGGCTACATCAGCCCGGAACCGCGGGCCGAGTTCTACCGGCACATCGACGCGGCGAACGTCGACCTCAAGGGGTTCACCGAGGATTTCTACCACCGGGTGTGCTTCGGGCACCTGGAGCCCGTCCTCGAGACCCTGGAGTACCTGAAGCACGAGACCGACGTGTGGTTCGAGGTCACCAACCTCCTGATCCCCGGCGTGAACGACTCCCCCGAGGAGATCGACGCCATGACGACGTGGGTGGTGGAGCACCTCGGGCCAGACGTGCCGATGCACTTCACCGCGTTCCACCCGGACTTCAAGATGCTGGACCGGCCTCCGACCCCGGCGGCCACACTCACCCGGGCTCGCGCGATCGCCGTGGCGAACGGTGTCCGCTACGTGTACACGGGCAACGTCCACGACGTCGAGGGCCAGAGCACCTATTGCCATGCCTGCGGCGAGGTGCTGATCGAGCGGGACTGGTACCGGCTCGGCACGTGGAACCTCACCGACGACGGCCGCTGCCTGAGCTGCGGAACCCGTTGCAGCGGAGCGTTCGACGGGACGCCCGGTGACTGGGGCCCTCGACGTCTGCCGGTGGCGCTGCGCGGAACGGCCTGAGCCGCCGCCGCTACCAGCCCGCGACGACGCGGCACGGGCCGCCCGAGCCCTCCTCCCACGGGATCAGGCCGACGAACGCGGAGGCGCCGCGCGGCGGGATCCGTTTGAGGTTGGCCAGGTTCTCGAGCCCGTAGTGGTCGGCGCCGAGCAGGGTGACGTGGACGTCGAAAGTCTGAGACGGCCCGTTGTCGAGGCTCAGCGTGTCCACCCCGATCCCGGTGAAGTCCCGGTTCTCCAAGAGCCATTCGACCGCGTCGATGCCGAACCCCGGGAAGTGGAACAGCCCGTCGGGGCCCACGTTCCGGTAGGCCTCGGAGCTGCCGATCCGGCTCTCCCATCCCGAGTACATACAGACGACGGCCCGGGCGGGGATCCGCCCGAAGCGGTGCTCGAACGCGGCGAGATCCTCGATGGTCACCACCGCGTCGGGGTTCGAGGCGACCCGGGCCGAGATGTCGACGACCACCACCGGCACCATCAGCTCCTGGGGCGTGATCTCGGGCGAGAGGCGACCGCCCAGCGTGAAGTGCCCCGGCGCGTCCATGTGGGTGCCGGAGTGCTCCGCGAACGTCCACTCCTGCGCGTAGAAGCCGTTCTCGGGGATCGTGACCAGGGTCCGGCGGCTCGGGCTGTCGAAGGTGTACACGGGGGAGCCGGCCCGGAACACGTGTGTGAGGTCCTGCAACCGGCGGGTCGCGGGGGGGTGCGACGCGCGCGCGACCCCCGGGATGCCCAAGGCCAGGGCCCCGCCTGCCGCCGCCATCCCCGAAAGGAGGCCCCGTCGGGTGATCCGAGGCGGGCCCTCCTCCTCGACGCGGGCGCGGACCTTCTCCGTCGTGGCTTCGAGACACATGGCCCCACCTCCTCGGACGGATATCCGGAGGCCACGCTACCGCCCTCCGGTGCCGCGGTTCAAGGCGGCCGGGGACCGCCCCAGCCCCAGGTCAGCCCTCGGAGAGCTCAACCGGAACGACGGGGAGCGAGAGGATCCGGCCTTCCCGGAACAACCGGATTTCGATCCGCCGGCCGATCACGTCGTCCATCACGATCCGCTGGAGGTCGTGGACGTCGGTGACCGCGACGTTCGCTACGTCGAGGATGAGGTCCTCGGGGCGGATCCCCGCGGCCGCCGCGGGACTCCCAGGGACGACCTGAACCACCTCCAGGCCCCGCTCCCGACCGATTTCCCGAGCGATCTTTGGAGGGAGCGGGCGGCCGCCGCCGGCGATCCCCAAGTAGGCCCGGCGGAACCGCCCCTCCTTCATCAGCCCGGCGATGATCCGGCGGGTCACCTCGTCGATGGGGACGGCCAGGCCGAGCCCCACGCCGGCGACCGCCGTGTTGACGCCCACCACCCGTCCGGACCCGTCGGCGAGGGCTCCGCCCGAATTCCCCGGGTTCAGCGCCGCGTCGGTCTGGATCACGTTCTCGACGATCCTCAGGTTCTGCCCGGACCGAACGGGAAGCGCCCGGCCGAGGAAACTCACCACGCCCGCCGTGACCGAGCCACCGAACCCCATGGGGTTGCCGATCGCTACGACCAGCTGTCCCACCCGGAGGCTCCGGGCGTCCCCGAGCTCCGCCGGGGCCAGGTCCCGCGCGTCCACCCGGAGCACCGCGAGGTCGGAAAGCGGGTCCGTCCCAACGATCTCGAAGCGGTACTCGCTTCCGTCGGCGAACGTGGTACTTCCTCCGTCCATCCCCTGGACCACGTGGGCCGACGTCAACCCGAATCCGTCCGGGGTGATGACGAAGCCCGAACCCGCCCCCTCCGGACGACGCCCGCCGGGGACTCGCCTGGTCACCCTGAGGCTGGCCACCGAAGGCGTGAGCCGCTCGGCGACCGCCGTCACAACCCGCGAGTAGGCGTCGAGCGCCGTCTCTCGCTCGTCGGACGCGGGGAGTGCGACCTCTCCGTCCGGTTCGCTCACCGGTTCCACCGTCGCCACGAGTTCCACCTTCCTTCGAACCGATCCATCACGGATACAACAGGTGGAGGATCGGTCTATTCCTTTCCTTACAGGTGGGACGGACGGCCGGTCGTCCCAGCCGGTCCCGGTCGAGCTAGACCACGACCACGCGGCCCCGCATGCCCGTGTGGATCATGCACATGTACCGGAACCCACCGGACGACGAGCGCTTGGTGAACTTCAGCTCGAAGTCACCGTCGCCGAGATGGAGTTCCCACCGAGCACCCCCGAGGTCTCCAGAGGGGCGCCGCCGAAGAGGCCGTTCCCCTCGGGGAGCGTGAAGCGCTCGTGGAGCTCCGGCTCGATCTTGGTGGGATCGGTGCAGAACGGCGGGTCCGGCATGTCCGGCGGGTTGTCGGGCCCGGGCCCGCCCCGAAGCTCAAGGCGGCGGAGCGGTCGGCCGGCGGACTATCCCATCACCACTTTGCCCCGCATGAACGAGTGGATCATGCAGAGGTACTTGAACGGACCGCCCGTCGGGACCTCATCGGAACCCTCCCGGATCTCCTCGATGCACTCCCTAGGTGACGGTGACGATGCCCCTCATGATGGCGGGGTGCACCGAGCAGTGGTACCTGAACGTCCCCTCCCTCCGGAAGACGCGGCTGTACGCCTCGCCCGGGTCCAACAGGCCCGAGTCCCAGATGTCCCTGTTCGAGGTCGACGTGTGAGAGGTGTCGCCGCGGTTGATCCACCGGACGCGGGTCCCCCGGACGACCGTGATGCTCCTCGGCCGGAACGCGAAGTCGATAGTCCTCACCCGAACGGTGTCGATCAGCGTCCCGACGGCATCGGTCGGGTCGGAGCTCTCCGCCCGTACGCCGGCCGCCGCCCCAGCGGGCGGGAGCCCGAGGGCGGCGAGGGCCACCAGCGAGGCGACCGCGAGCCTGGTCGGAATCCTCCCCATCGCTCCCCCTCCTGATCGCCAGGGGCGCTAATCCTAGCCACTCCGTCAAGAACGGTCGAGCGAACGCACCACGGCGAAATAGTCACTTCGGGCCATGACAGGCCCCGGCCGACCTGCCGAAACCAAAAGGAGTAAGGAGGCTGGGAAATGGCCATGCGAGCGCAAGTCGAACGGCGGACCCGCCACCATCAGGAGGGGGCCGACGAGGTCGCCGTGAAGCGGACCGACCACGCCCCCGCCACGGAGGACCTGAAGCACGAGCTCGACGACCTCCTCGACGAGATCGACGAAGTCCTCGAGGAGAACGCCGAGGAGTTCATCAAGGGTTACGTCCAGAAGGGCGGCGAGTAGCCCCGGCCACCGGCCGGGCTCAGAGCAGCCGAACGTCGGCACCCAGTGCTTCGTACGTGGGGAGGGCACGTCGATCCAGCGTCACGAGCGTGGTGCCTGCGTGGATCGAGGTCGCCGCGACCACGGCGTCGTACACGGCTCCACCCACGATGTGAGCCTCCGAACAGGTGGCGAGCAGTCTGCCCTGCTCCCGGGGAGGGAGTGACAGGATGGGCTGGACGAAGTTCCCGGCCAAGAACTCGACCACGAGAGCTGCGGGAGCGCGATGGGGCGGCGGCAGCCGGGTGAGCACGGCGTAGGTCTCGAGCGCGACTTGCCCCATCAGCCGGGTTCCCTGAGATACGGCCCTGAGGGCCGCCCCGTGCTGCTCGTGCCACGACGCGAACGCCGCTACGGCGACGCTCGTGTCTACGACCGTCACCTGCGAGCGCGATCGAGCACGTCGCGAACCTCGCCTGCCGTGAGCCGCGGCAGGGAGGTCTCTGGCTCCGCGGTCAGGACACCTTTCCGCCTAACCAGCCGCATCGAGGTTGGCGCCGGCTCGATCTCGACGTGCCCGTCGCGCAGCGTGACCTCGATCTCCTGGCCGCCTCGCAAGCCGAGTTCCTCACGAAGAGGTTTTGGGATGACGACCCGGCCGGCCCCGTCGATGGTAGTTCGCATGGCAGGATCCTACCATGGCTCGCGGCCAACCCGCGCTGAAGGCCCCTTCTCCGATCTGGCCACACTGGCAGATTGAGACTAAGCTGTCACCATGACAGCTCGCCAAGAATCTGACACCCTGGGCGTGGCCGAGGCGAAATCGCGCTTTTCCGAGCTCATCGATCGCGTGGGCAGGGGTGAGCGGTTCATCGTGTCAAGGCGGGGGAGACCAGCGGTAGCTTTGGTTCCTCCCGACGAGGCGCTTCAGTCGAGGCTCCGTCCGGCCGGCTTGGCTGCGGTTGCGGGGGCGCTTGCCGAATGGGAGGAGCTTCCCTCGGTGGTGGAGGAGATCTACGAGAGCCGGCGCCGGGCACGCGACCGAGCGGCTCCGGACATAGCCTAGCCGTGTACTGCTTCGATACGGATGTCCTGAGTGCCGTGCTTCGGCGCGACCCGGCCCTCCCACTCATTCGTCGGCTGGCCCGGGTTCCTCCCGAGGCGCAGTTCACGACCTCGATCACGTTTGGGGAGCTGCTCTACGGCGCCGCGAAGCGTGAAAGTCCCGGGCTCGCGAGCAAGATCCGTGAGCTTGTGCCGGGAGCAGTGGCGATTCTGCCGTTCGATGAACAAGCTGCCGAAGTTTACGGGCCCTTGCGCGCCCGCCTCGAGGCCCAAGGGAGGAGGCTGGACGAACCGGACCTACGGATCGCGGCCATCGCACTCTCCCGTGGCTTCACGGTGGTGACCGGCAACGTCCGCCACTTCGGTCGTGTCCCGGAGCTCAAGGTGGAGAACTGGCTGGTGACCTAACAGGTTGCGCCTCTCAGGCCACGAGCCTCGCAGTGAGCGAGATGTCCACCGCGGCCAGGGCCGTCGAAACGGGGCAGCCCGTCCTCGTGGCCTCGGCGACCTCCTGGAACCTGGCCTCCTCGACGCCCGGCACCCTGGCCTCGCAGTCGAGCTCGATCTTCGTTATCCCGAATCCGGACTCCAGCTTGTCGAACCGCACCCGGGCTGTCGTGTGCACCGAGTCGGGGACGTGGCCCTCGCGGGACAGCCCGGCGGCCAGGGCCATCGAGTAGCAGCCGGCGTGGGCCGCCGCGATCAGCTCCTCGGGGTTCGTACCGGGACCCTCCTCCATCCGGGAGGAGAACGAGTAGGACCCCTCGAAGGCCCCGCTCCCGAAGCGCATGGTGCCCTTGCCGTCCTCCAGGGAGCCCTCCCACTGCGCGTCCGCCGTTCGAACCGGCATGGCGTCCTCCTTCGGTCAGTCGCCTCCCCCGACCTTACTCCAGGTGGGCCGAACGCAGGCCGACTGGACCATCGGCGGGACCGGCAGGGACTGCGGCTCCTCAGCACACCATCAACAGGAACTCGTGAGGGTCAACGGCCGGGCCGTCGTCCGGATGCCACTCGAAGTGGTCGTGATTCCCGCCGGCGTTCCCGGTCGCGCCGACGTAGCCGATCACCGTGCCCGTCTCCACCTGGCCGAGCGTGCCGAACGCCGACAGGTGCGCGTTGTAGACGTAGCCGAACTGCCCGTACACCGACACCGAAAGCCCGCCGATCTCGTTGGTGGCATCCACGGCCAGACCGTCGAAGGGCGCAACGATGGGGGTTCCGGCGGGCGCCATCATGTCGTTCCCCTGGTGGACGTGGTTCCCGCCCTCCTTCTTCGTATGGTGCACCCAGATCCCGAAGTCGTCGGCGATGGCGTGTGGCCCCTGCACCGGGCAGACGGCGAAGGGACGGATCAGGGAGATCTCGGCCAGGATCTCGTTCCTTCGGGCCTGGAGGGAGTCGTACAGGGCCTGGATCTCGGCCATCTTCACCTTCATCTCCTTGCGGTCGGCCGCCAGGGCGTTCAGGAGCAGCTGGCGCGAGGTCTGGGCCCGGGAGAGCGCGTCCCGAGTCCGGGCCAGCCGATCGCGGGCCTGGCCGACCT
>JBOGVI010000168.1:0-2731 GCA_050692695.1 Actinomycetota bacterium | reverse complement strand
AACAAGAAGCCGCGGGATCCCATCGGCGTGGTCCCCGTGGACTCCATCTTCTCACCGGTGCGCAAGGTGTCGTACACCGTGGAGAACACCCGGGTCGAGCAGATGACCGACCGGGACCGGCTGATCTTGGACGTCGAGACCGACGGCTCGGTCAGCCCCCGGGAGGCCGTGGCTTCGGCCGGTGGCACGCTCTTGGAGCTGGTGCAGCTCTTCTCCGAGCTGGCCGAAGCGCCCAGCGTGGCCGTGGGGCCGGCGGAGGACGAGTCGGTGCCTTCCGACTACGCGATCACAGTCGAGGAGCTGAACCTGTCGGTGCGCTCCTACAACTGCCTGAAGCGCGAGGGCATCAACACCGTCGGCGACCTGGTCCAGAAGAACGAGGCCGAGCTGATGGACATCCGCAACTTCGGCCAGAAGTCGATCGACGAAGTCAAGACCAAGCTGGCCGAGCTCGGGCTGGGTCTTCGGGAGGAGTAGGGGATGCCCAGTCCGAGGAAGGGCCCCCGGCTCGGCTCCGGCCCGGCGCACCAGCGGCTCATGCTGTCAGGTCTCGCCGCGCAGCTGTTCGTGAACGAGGCGATCAACACCACTGAGGCCAAGGCCAAAGCGGTTCGCCCGCTCGCCGAGAAGCTCATCACGTTCGCACGGAGGGGAGATCTCGCCGCTCGACGGGAGGTCCTGAGGGTCATCCCGAACCGGGACGTCGTACACAAGCTGTTCAGCGACATTGGCCCCCGGTACGCCGAGCGGCCGGGAGGGTACACCAGGATCCTGAAGCTCGGGTCGCGGCAGGGTGACGGCGCGCCCATGGCGCGCATCGAGCTCGTCGCCTCGGAGGAGTAGGCGCTGGGGTCACGCTGACCTCAGGGCGCCTCGCATGACGCGCGCCGTGCGGCTCACGCTGGCGTACGACGGGACGGAGTTCCGGGGGTGGGCGAGGCAGGGCGGACAGCGGACGGTGCAGGATGTGCTCGAAACTGCGCTGCAACGGTTCCTGGGCGACGTCCCCAAGCTCTCGGTGGCGGGCCGAACGGACGCGGGCGTGCACGCCAGAGGGCAGGTCGTCTCGTTCGAGCGGGCTGAGAAGCTCGATGTGGCCCGCCTCCAGCGGGCGCTGAACGCGATGCTGGCGCCCGAGGTCGTCGTGGCCGACGCGCGCTTCGCTCCTAGGGGCTTCGACGCGCGGCGAAGCGCCACGGCCCGTGAGTACCGGTACCGGATCGACGTCGGGCCGTTCCCCGATCCCTTCACCGCCCGATACGTGTGGCATCGGCCGGGCGACCTGTCGGTCCCACGGATGCGCGCCGCCGCGCGCCAGCTGGTCGGCGAGCGCGATTTCGCCTCGTTCTGCCGGGCGCCGAAGGACGGGTCCTCGACCGTGCGGCGGCTGGAGCGCCTGACTGTCTCTCGCTCGGGGCATCGGGTCGAGGTCACCGCCCGGGCCAACGCTTTCCTCCACCAGATGGTCCGCGCCCTGGTCGGCACGCTGGTAGCGGTGGGGGAGGGTCGGATCGATCCGGAGGAGGTCCCGGCCATCCTGGCGGCCAGGGAGCGTTCGCGGGCGGGCCGGGTGGCCCCACCGCATGGCCTGACCCTGGAGCGGGTGGTCTACGGACGGGAGGCCCGCCCTTTGACGGTGGCTCAAATCCGCAGGTAGCATGGGGCGTCGGCTCGTCCGGGCCGACCTTTCTCACGTATGAAGACCTACAGCCCGAGGCCGCGCGACATCGAGCGGCGCTGGTTCGTGATCGACGCCAGCGGCGCCGTCCTCGGCCGCCTAGCGTCCGAGGTGGCGGCCATCCTCCGAGGCAAGCACAAACCGATCTACGCCCCGCACATGGACACCGGAGATCACGTCATCGTGGTGAACGCGGCGGCGGTCCGGCTGACCGGGGGCAAGGAAGAGACGAAGGTCGCCTACTACCACTCGGGGTACCCGGGCGGCCTCACCGAGACGAAGTACTCGAGGCTCCTCACCGCCAAGCCCGTGTTCATGGTGGAGAAGGCCATCCGGGGCATGCTGCCGAAGAACCGGCTGGGGCGGACCATGGCCAAGAAGCTCCAGGTCTACGCCGGTCCGGACCACCCCCATCAGGCTCAGAAGCCGGAGCCGCTGGCCCTTGGCCACGCCCCTCGGTGGGATGGCCTCCCCAAGCGGGAGCCGATCGCGGCCCCCGCCCCCAGGGCGCCGAAGGCGCCCAAGGCTCTTGCGGCGCCGAAGGCCCGGCCCTCTGAGAAGCCGACCCCCAAGCGAACGGCGGCGAAGCGCCCCGCGGCCGTGGCCACCGCGGTCAAGGCCACCGCAGCGAAGCGCTCCACCGCGAAGGCGAGGGTCAAGAAGACGAGCGCCAAGGCAGCGACCACGGCAAAGCGCACAACAGCCAAGGCGACCACCGCGACCAAGAAGACGACCGAGAAGAAGACTACGGTCCGCAGGAGGAAGAAGGAGGAGTAGGTGGCGCAGATCGCGACGGGACGCCGGAAAGAGGCGGTGGCCAGGGTTCGGCTGGTGCCGGGCGACGGGAACTTCCGGCTGAACGGCCGAAGCCTAGAGGAGTACTTCCCGACTCGGGCCCACCGCATGATCGTCTCCTCGCCGCTTCGCACCGTGGGCCGGGACAAGGACCTCGACGTCATCGCCCGGATCGAGGGTGGCGGCGTCTCGGGCCAGGCCGGAGCCCTCCGCCATGGCATCTCCCGGGCCCTGCTCGAGCTCGACCCCGAGCTCAGG